>CAZVZT010000082.1:3612-5975 GCA_964631515.1 uncultured Nitrospinaceae bacterium | reverse complement strand
TTTCAGGGATGCGTAGGCAAGGTTGCCATTCTCCAGAATCTGCGAATTGAGCACAAACTGGAGAGCGCTCGGATTGGGCGTCTCACGGGTACGGATAACCTTGATCGCTGATGTATTTCCCGGTGCCGGTTGTGCTTTCGGGTGCGCTGACGATGGAGTACCACCTCCCGCCATCTTTTTCTTCTGAAGCGCCAGAACTTCGCTGAGTTTCACAAAGATATTCCTGTTAGATGAAAGATTCGTTAATTCGCCAGGAAAACCGGAAGAGAAAATTTAAATAGTTTGGATCGCCAATCATAATATAACTTCACCAAAAATCCAACTACAGCCGTGGTACCCATCAATGAGAGACCAATTAAATTCCTAGAAAAACCATTAAAAAAACTCGGGTGTCACTTGGTGTAAATTCAAGCTTTTCTCACGGTCCTATCATTTTCACACCCGTATTACTAATAGACAGGTCTAGGCTTTACTGGAAGCTGCTGCGAGTGTTTCCCGCCGTCCTCTAAGCGCTTCCATACCCTCGTAGCCGACGAACAGGGCGAGTCCGATCAGCACCAGCGCGGCGGTTCCCAGAAACAGGTTGGGCTGAGGCTGAGTATAAAACTTATAGGACTGCCAGGCCAATGCACCGATGGTAGTCACAACCATAAAGAGAGCGGGATAAAGCGCAACCTGTGTCGGTTTACGCACCGCTATGAGCCAGGTAGCGGCGACAAACAACGCCACCGCGGCGATGAGCTGGTTGGTCGCCCCGAAGATAGGCCATATCTTCTGCCAGCTGTCGGTCGTACCAATCAGGTAAGCGAAAACAACTACACCCAAGGTACAAATATACTTATTCTGAAATAGAAACACCTTACGCCCCACGGACTCCTGAACAATAAAGCGAGTGATACGCACTGCTGTATCGAGCGTCGTCAGAACGAATGTGTTGAGTGCCAGTACAGCAATCATCGAAGCAAACGTAAAACTCAAAAACGGTAGCATCTGGTGTACCACGTTGCCAAATCCGTGCCCGTAAGCGAGGATCCATCCACCCGATTTTAAAGTTTCGCGAAACCCAAGCGTCTCCATATCGATGCCACCGCCCGCTGGAGCCACCCAGTACAATCCGCCACCGACTAAAAGAACGGTGACCACCGCAACCACTCCTTCGGTGAGCATGCCACCATAACTGATGAGTCGCCCCTGTGACTCGACCGCCAATTGTTTGGACGTTGTCCCACCCGCAACCAGCGAGTGGAACCCGGAAACCGCGCCGCAGGCGACGAGGACAAACAGCATCGGCCACAGCGGACCCTGCCCTTCGGAAAATAGTCCGCGATACGCGGGCGTATTGAATCCAGGGTGGACCCAAAGCAGGGCGATCATGCCCAGCGCCATCGATCCAAACAAGATGTACGTGGACAGGTAATCCCGCGGTTGAAGCAATATCTGAACGGGAAGAACCGAAGCCACCGCCGCGTAGATCATAAGAACAAGAAACCAGAACATCAGCGGGGACAAACCCAGCACGCCATCATCTGGCAGAGGTACCGGAATCTGAAACCCAATATAAATACACAAGATCACTGCAAGGACAGCAACAACGGATGACAGCATTAAATTCGCGTTCCTCGAATAGATAAACCAGCCCAACACAACCGAAATGGGAATGATGGCGAAGGTAGGAAACACCATCTGCGGTTGGGCGATGAGGGTTTTGGCGGCGACCACGCCAAAGACGGCAATCACCAGAAGCATCGCCAGCACCAGAAACAAAGCAAACACTGCCTTGGCACGCCCGCTCATGGTATGTTCAGCGATTTCGGCTATGGAACTACCCCGATTCCGCACCGAAACCATGAGGGCCAGGTAATCGTGCACCGCACCAATAAATACGTTCCCTATAAGAATCCAAATTAGGGTGACGGCCCATCCGAAATGATGCATTGCGACAATAGGACCGATAACGGGCCCGGCCCCGGCGATGGAAGCAAAGTTATGACCAAACAGCACCAAGGGTTTGCTGGGCACGAAATCTATACCGTCGTTTTGGCTCACTGCAGGGGTGGTATTGGCGTTGTCGGGCTGGATCACCTCGCGATCGAGGCGCTCTGCATAATAGCGGTATCCTACAAAATAGAAAAACAGACAGGAAAATATGAGTATAAAAATGGTCAACATAACTTTGGAGTCGGGATCCGTAAAATAATCTTACAACTGGTATCATCCAACTACAGTATAAGATTAATTCCGGCAATCTCCAGTTTTTTGAAAGGACCCAGTCCGGAGAGAGAAAGTTTAAGGGTATTCTCGGTGCGCAGGTTTTTAGACAGGTAAATACTGATGCCCTCGACCATAAAATAACGGAAATTCTC
>CAZVZT010000082.1:2235-3512 GCA_964631515.1 uncultured Nitrospinaceae bacterium | reverse complement strand
CCAGCCCCCAGCAGATTCTCCAAGGCATCGATATAACGCTTCGCATTCTCGGGTAGTTGATCGAAACTTTCGATCCCTACGGTACTCTGATTCCAGCCCGGAAATTCAGTATACACCGGTTCGCAATTTTCCAGCACACTCAGGTCGGCGGGCATTTCTTCGTAAACGGCCCCTTTATACTTGTACCCCGTGCACACCTGCAGGGTATCGAAGCGGTCGAGAACATCAATCTTGGTGAGGGCAATGGAGTTGATGCCGTTGAGGCAAACACCGTATCTTGCGACGACGGCGTCGAACCAGCCACAACGCCGCGGACGTCCGGTAGTGGAACCGAACTCCTGGCCTTCCGCGCGTAGTTTTTCTCCGCTTTCTCCCTTGAGTTCGGTGGGGAACGGGCCTTCCCCGACGCGGGTGGTGTAGGCCTTGATCACACCAACAACCCGGTTTATCTGCGTCGGCGGAATGCCAAGCCCTGTACAAGCCCCTCCGGAACTGGCATTAGAAGAAGTTACGAACGGATAAGTCCCGTGGTCTACATCCAGCATGGTTCCCTGAGCACCTTCGCAAAGGATTTTTTTATTTTGCGCAATCTGCTCACGCAAAAGAACGTGGGTGTCCCCTAAGAAATTAAGGAATGTGTCCCGGTATTCCATCAATTGATCGAACATGCTGTCGCAGTCAGGAAGATCGTGGCCATAAAAATCTTTAAGAATGGTTTTCTTTTCACGGTAATTAGATTTTAGTTTTTGTCGCAGTCGGCCCTCATCACGATAATCACACGTGCGGATCCCGGCCCGGGCAATCTTGTCAGCGTAAGACGGGCCAATGCCGCGTCCTGTCGTACCGATCTTCTCAAAATCTCGAGAAATCTCGCGTTCCTTATCGAATGTTCCGTGGTAAGGCAGGATGATGTTCGCCCGGTCGCTAATAACCAGGCGATCTTTCAGGTCAACTCCCGCATCCTTCAACTGTTTCATCTCATGGACCAGGGCTGAGGGATCGATCACCACCCCGTTGCCGATGACACACAGCTTATCCTTATGAAAAATACCTGAAGGGATGAGGTGCAGGATATGCTGGTTGCCATCAAACACGATGGTGTGTCCAGCATTATGCCCCCCGGCATAACGTGCGATCACATCAGCATCCTCTGCAAGGAGATCGATGATTTTGCCCTTACCCTCGTCCCCCCATTGCATCCCAACGACTACTGCAACAGACATAAAATTATTTCCTATAATGAAAGTTCACCAGCCAACCCATTGGCGTTAGACCAG
>CAZVZT010000082.1:0-2135 GCA_964631515.1 uncultured Nitrospinaceae bacterium | reverse complement strand
TGCCAGAAGGGATAGGCCCGGCACTGAAGGGGTTTACTTTGTTGGATGGCACATCCGGTCAGTGTCAGAAAAGCGCAGGGCTTTCCCTTTCCCACATCATGCACCCAGTGCCCGTCGTCCCATTTCAAAAATTCGTTTCGGAACTGTTCGGGGCTAATCTTGAGGAACTTAGCGGACTTTTCGATGGCTGCCGGCTCGAAATAAACGATCCCGGGCTTAGTACAACACTTGAAACAGTCAGACTGGCATTCGAACCGAACGGGTTTCTTCTCCCACCATTTTTTGCGCGCAGTCACAACACAACAAGATCGTCGCGGTGGATAACTTCTTCATAAAAGTTCTGATCAAAAAGATTGCGCACGGCGGCGGTTTTCATCCCCTTGATCTGCTCCAAGTCCCGGGCGTTATAATTGATAAGTCCGCGTGCGATCTCAGCACCCTTTTCATCTAAAATCCGCACTGCGTTGCCGAATGCAAATTTCCCTTCCACGGATACCACCCCGGCAGGCAATAGGCTTTTTCCCCGTTCGACAATCGCCTTCTTTGCACCGGAATCGACGGTAACCTGGCCCGAAGGCTTGAGCGTGTGAGCGATCCAGTGCTTCCGCGTTTTAATCTTTTCCTTTCCAGCCCAGAATAGAGTGCCCACGCTCTCGCCGGAGAAAATCTTATCTGACGCTTTGTTGTCCAATCCATTCACAACCAGTGTGGGGATACCAAAGCTCATGGTCTGTTTCGCGGCAAGGACTTTGGTATACATTCCCCCAACCGTGACGGAGCTCTTGCTTTTGCCTGCAAGTTTCTCAATCTCATCCGTCACATGGTCAACATGTCCGATGAGTTTGGGCGCATCTTGTTTTTTACCGCTTTTTATTGAAGGATCTCGGGAGTAAAGCCCGTCGACATCAGAAAGGATAACCAAAAGTTGTGCATCCACCAGACAGGCAACCGTGGCTGATAAGGTATCGTTATCCCCGATCTTAATTTCATCGACGGTCACCGAATCGTTTTCGTTGATAACCGGAATCACTCCATGTTCCAAGAGCGTTTCCAGGGTGTGCTTGGCATTGAGGAAACGCCCGCGATTTTCGAGATCATCGTGCCCGAGGAGAATCTGCGCTACCTTGAGCCCCTCCTTTTCGAATTTTTTCTCATAGGTATGCATTAGGTAACTCTGACCGATGGCAGCGCAGGCCTGTTTTTCTGGAATGGTGAGGTGAGCCTTGCTCACCCCCAATCGCTCCCTCCCTGCCATGATCGCGCCGGAGGAAACCAATACCACTTCACAGTTTCGGTCGATGATTCCCCGGATTGTTCCAGCTAGACGGCGCACATGGTCGGCGTTCAAACCGATCGTAAGACCGGATCGCCCTCCATCACGGTTGCTGATAATACTGCTTCCGACCTTGATCACCACCCGCTTGAGATCTTTAAGAATTTCCTTACGAATGTCGTTTTGCATGTGCTTTTTTCGAGGTCTCTGCCGAAGAGGTAAGGTTAAAAGCTTTACAATGTAACTTAAATTGGGCAGCGGTTCATCATGAATTCTTCCTGGACACGTCGGAAATAGCGTTTTGGATAAATTGGTCTAGCGCATCGAAATAGGCGGGACCGCCCACCAGGTAGGTATCGTTGTGTCCAGCACCTTCAATATCGTAGAACGCCTTGGGTTCGACAGCGGCGGCGAAAAGCTCCCGGCCCAGTTTGTAAGGCACGACCTCATCCTGAGTACCGTGAAGGAACAGCTTGGGGAGTTTTAAGCCGGGAACCTGAGCAATGGCGTCGAACCGGGATTTTATTGCCCAGCCAAGAGGAAGAAACGGAAATATCTTTTGAGCCATTCTCCGGGCGGAGGGAAACACCGATTCCAGGATGACTCCGGCAGCCGGATTTTTTGCAGCGATTTCAACAGCGCAAATACCTCCCAGTGAGCGGCCAAATAGAACGATTTTTTGGGGAAGAATTTTTTTTATGTTCACCAGCCAGTCATACGCCGCCTGCGAATCAAGGTAAATCCCCACCTCATTCGGTTCACCTTCGCTTCTTCCATAGCCCCGGTAATCAAAAATGAATAGGTTAATGTGAAGCGACCTGAGCATCTCAATATTATCCAACCGATGCGTCAGGTTACCCGC
>CAZVZT010000081.1:0-5989 GCA_964631515.1 uncultured Nitrospinaceae bacterium | reverse complement strand
CAGCTCGTATCAAAAAGTTTATCGATGAACAACCGGAAACTCTGGCCCCTTTTGGATTGGATCAGCCCACGCTCCGCCTGACCCTAACCAACTCAAAATCAGATACACCATTTTCCCTGCTGGTCGGTATCGAAAAAGACGAGGGGTACTACGCGAAAACTGTGAGTGGAAAAAATGTCTTCGCTATTGATAAGGAGTTCTTTGACAGGTTGAACAACAGTCGCCTAGTGGATTTCATGAAGAAAACCCTCATCGACCTCAAGGAAGATAAAGTTGCTTCACTCGCTATTCGTGCCGAAGGTGAAGATATCCGCATCGTTCGCAACGAGGACGATAAACAGAAATGGACCCTTGAGCATCCGGTTAAAGAACGCGCTAACTCGGCAGCGGTCAACAACCTACTGTTTGATCTGAAGGACATCCGTGTCGCAGAGTTCATCAAGACATCCGCAACAGACCTCAAGCCCTTCGGCTTGGGTCCACCCAAAAAAAAATTAATCGTAACCGACAAAGATGGAAAGGATTGGTCGCTCAGTCTGGGCGAGTTAACCACGAAAAAAAACCACCATTTTGCACAACGTACGGGTGAGGAGGCCGTGTTCACACTCAAGACCACAGATGTGGAAAAAATATTTCGTTCCCTACATGACTTGAAAGACCGGACACTCCTCGGGTTCAAGAAGGAGAAAGTCGAACGGATCGAAGTTCGCTATCCAAACCAGACCTTCGAGTTGAAAAGGTCTGGAACAGGATGGCGCCTCACCCAGCCCGAACGAGTTGATCCCATTCAGGGGTTCATCGGTAACGACATCCTCTGGACGCTGAACGCCTTGGAATTTGAATCCATCGTCTCATCCCCTCCTGGCGGCGAGGTCACAGGGTTCAATCACCCCCAGCTCAGGGTTGATTTGTGGGATAAAAACAACCAGTCCCAAGGTCACGTGGAGGTGGGCAATCCGGTGCCGGAGTCGCCCGGGCTTCACTATCTGAGGGTAGGAGAAAAAGCGGGGACCTATACCATCAAAAAACGGTTTCTGGACGAGATTCCAGATAATATCAATAAATTCAAGAAGAAACCCTCCTCAGGCTGAATTTAGCCTACAAACCTTCCCCCCCCGCCCTTCCCTTCCCTAGGCTACTACATACTGCCACTGTGGTACTTTAGTATCTAACATGTAGTATTACCACCCTCATCTTGGCAGAAATAAAAAGTTTTTTACGTAATAAATAATTGAATTATAAGCTTTTAATATCAAAGTCCTCCTAATTTAAAATTTATACCTTGACAGGCACAATATGTGGTGCTAGCGTTCCATTGGCATACAATATAAAGGATATGGTTGCCTGGTAGATTAATGCGTCTTCTCCCGGTAGGTATAGTGGACGGTGAATAGTGGAAGGCCTTAAAGAGATGCAGCGAAGCAAGCTAAACGGTTCTGGAACCCACCCACGGCGGGTTACTAGGAAAGATGTTCCCATGGATGGTACGGTGCGTCCCCTAAATTTGGACCTGACCGGCGCTGTTGCCGGTGGGAAGCACTCAGGCTTCAGTCCCCTTCCCAATCCCCCAAATGTAGTGAGCGTCGGCCGAACCTTCTTAGCATCATCGGCGAATAGATTTTCCCCCAAGCGGCGTACCATGGGAGTTCTTTTGCCCATCGTCTGCGGTTCGTTTCGTTCCGCGCGATGGAATAGTAACCCGCCTTCCTCTCTTTTGTTTTTAAAGCCCGCCCGCGGCGGGATTTTGACTTAAAGCTTCTCAGCTCCGTCAAGGGCAGGATGTTAACGGTTTTTTTCAGTGTTTGACCACTTTAAGTCAAAGTGTCAAGGTTTTGCCGGGGCGGGCTTTCTGATCACTTTCAGACCAGTATTTTTTTTCGCTTTCCTCCCGCCAGCCCCACCTTGCCCGACGGACCCACTTCGACTATAGTGGGCTTCCCTATCAACCTGTATCCGTCAGGGGCATACCATGGACTCACCCACGCGAAAAGTGTGCAAGGTAACGGGGCCATTCGTGCCTGCTTATTCCCATCCCGGAGATGCAGGAGCAGACCTTAAGGCATCAGCAAATGCTGTGGTACCTTCACGCGGAAAATGTCTGGTTTCCACAGGACTCCGCCTAGCCCTGCCTGAAGGGCATGTTGGACTCATCTGGCCACGAAGCGGGCTCGCAGTCAGACACTCTATCGACTGTGGAGCGGGGGTGATCGATGCTCAGTATCGGGGTGAAGTCAAAGTCCTCCTGTTTAATCACTCGGACGAAGATTTTTCGATTCAGGCCGGCGACCGCATCGCCCAGCTTCTGGTGCAGAAAGTAGAAAGTATCAACTTTCTCCCTGTAGATGAGTTGGACGACACCTCGCGCAACAATAACGGATTCGGATCAACCGGAGCCTAGGGTTCACCGGCCATGGGAATCGTCATCAATTAGTTGAAAACCAAACTGGTTTGGGGGAATATCAGTGACTATCTCACGGGGTCAACCGGTTTCCGACGCGTTGTCCTAGCATTGTTTGACGGCAAGGGGTTCGATGTGTTCAAAAAAACTGGCATCCATAGACCTTCCGTAAACCCTTTCTCTTTGACAAAGTACCTCATATGATGTTTATTAAAAACAGGTGTGAGGAAGGGCGCCTCACTCTAACCACCCCAGCTCGAAGAAAATCCGATGAGTAAGTTTCGTAATTGGCTTGAAAAATGGTTCGGCATCCCCGCTGAGGAAAAAACCAACGGGGCTTCTGATCAACCCACCACCTCGTCCGGCCCAGAAAAGTCTGGCGAGTTTCACATTCTACGCGTCCAACCCACTCCCAACCCACACGCGTTTCAGTTTGTCATCAGCGCACCTGTAATCGCATCCGGCACCCGCACGTTTGAAAGTGCCGATGATGCCAAGGGTGATCACTTTGCCGAGGCGTTGTTTCAAATCTTCGGGGTGGAAAACATTTATCTTAAGGAAAATTTCGTCACCATCACCAAATCGGAAACAGTAGGCTGGAACACAGTTTTTGAAAAAATCGGAGAAACCATCGAAAAGAAAATCACCTTTTACGAAACTCCCGACGAGGAAGAACCCGCAGGAACTGAGCCCGAATCGATTCTGGACAAGTTTCACAAGGAGGACTTCCCCAGCTGCAACGAGGAGGAAAAAGCTCTCATCATTGAAGCGATGCTCGACCAGGCCATCCGACCGGCCTTGGCCAACGACGGGGGCGGGCTCGACGTACTGGGCATCGAAGGCAACGTGGTGAAGATTCATTACCAAGGCGCCTGCGGCACCTGCCCCAGTTCCACTACCGGAACCTTGAGCTACATCGAAACCTTTCTCAAGGACTCCCTCCACCCCGACCTCGTCGTCCAAGCGCAGTAATTAGCTTTCATCCAGCTATAAAAATCAGAAAAAAACTGGCCCTTCTCTTGACGGCCAATTTTCTAAATCCACTTGCTTTCAGGTTTAGAGAGCCGGCAGGCGAGGATATAGTCGAGGGCGGATTGAGGATCGGGACACACTGCAAACAGGTCGAGGGTGGACTGCTTGGCAAACTTGAGATCAACCATTTCCTGAAGATTTGAGATCACCCCGTTATAAAAACCATTCGTATTGATGAACACCAGAGGCTTGTTGGTCAGGCCGAGTTGTTTCATCGACATGATCTCCATAACCTCTTCCAGAGTACCGATCCCACCGGGGAGCGCGATGAAGGCATCGGACCGTTCGTCCATGATCGCCTTACGCTCACGCATGTCACGGGTGACAACCAATTCGTCCGCGTCTGCGTACTCAATTTCCTTTTCTTTTTTGCGAAAAAATTCGGGGATGACCCCGGTGACCCGGCCTCCCTCTTCATGCACCCCGCGCGCCACGGCGCCCATGAGTCCGATACCCGCTCCGCCGTAAACTAGCTCGATGCCCAGGCGGCCGATCCGTCGCCCAAGATTAGCGGCGGCTTCATAGTACCCACCGTCAACGGCTTTACTAGAGGCACAAAACACGCAAATGGCCCGAACTGGTCTCATTTCCATCTCATTGTAAGAATTTTTCTAATCCTTTTCATCGGGCGAGAAAAGCTTTTTGTATTCGCCAATGGCGTAACGGTCGGTCATACCGGAAATATAATCGCAAATACGCCGCTCAAAGGAATCCCCGTTTCCGCTTTTTTGTACTGACTCAGGTAAAAGTTCCGGGTCAGCTTTATAGGCGTTAAATAATTCGGTGAGGTACCTTTCGGATTTGAACTCCATGCGTTTTACCCGTCGGTGATTGTACACATTCTGGTGAAGAAAATTTTTAAGCTCCCCGTTTTTTTCAGCCATCTCTGCGCTGAACCCAGCCATGCGTTTTCCTGCACACCGGATGTCATCAGCTCCTTCGATAGACTGAGTCTCCAACTGCCTTAGCGTCTCCTGACGAAAGTCAGTTATGAGATCGTTTATGATCCGGCGGACGACCTGATACTTCTTAAGTGTGAAGTCTAGGTTTTTGTATTGCCGGTCCAGTTCCTTCTCGTGCTCACACCACAGAACCAGCTTGCGAACCTGTTCCAGGTCCAGAAGGCCGGAAGTAATCCCATCGTCCAGGTCGTGTGCGTTGTAGGCGATACCATCCGCGCAGTCGGCGACTTGAGCCTCAAGAGACGGAAAGCGGTACCCCTTCATCTGCGCAATCGGATTATCCGGATCAAGCGAGTGTTTGCTGATGCCTTCGAGAACCTCCCAGGTAAGGTTGAGCCCGTTGAATTCCGGGTACTTTTTTTCAAGCAGCTTGACAACGCGAAGCCCCTGCTTGTTGTGTTCGAATCCGCCATAGCTTTTCATTAGTCCGTTGAGAATTTTCTGTCCGGTATGACCGAAGGGTGGGTGCCCCAGATCGTGAGCGAGAGCAATCGTTTCCGCCAAGTCCTCGTTGAGTTGCAGGGATTTGCAGATGGACCGGGAAATCTGCGCCACCTCCATGGAATGCGTGAGCCGAGTACGGTAGTAGTCGCCTTCGTGGTACACGAAAACCTGGGTTTTATATTCGAGCCGACGAAAAGCGGAGGAATGAATGATGCGGTCTCGGTCTCTCTGAAATCGGGTTCGGTAAGGATGCTCCTTCTCCTTGTGATGGCGTCCCCGGCTGTCACCACTTTTAACAGCATAGGGAGCTAGACCGGACTGTTCGAGTTTTTCGATATCCTGCCGCTTGATCAATTTTCCATCACTCATAAATACATTTAGGGGGGTTTCCGAAAAGAAAACCTTGTTGTCGCTCCAAGGAGTCGCAGACTACTAAGAGCCTCTGAAATCCTACGGGGCAAGCTGGGTTCTTCATCATACCAAAAATCTAGATAAGACCTCCGCCCACTCTTGCAACACTGGATTTCTTGTTACGGCCCGCATGTCCTGACGTCATACCTCTATCGCACACCTAAAATAACACCTTAATAAACAAAGAAATAGGGAGCCCTTCGCCGTGAAGAGAGTTTTTTTACGTTGGACTGTCAAAAACATTGGATTTTCGCAAAAATTTGCATTATAAAATAACACTTTACGCTGCATGCTCGAATCCCCCAATGGAATTCACGGGCGGTCCCACCTGTTTTTTGGGCGACCGGGGTTTCGTCTATTTCCGGGTTAAGAAATCATCCGCGCATCTCCTTCAAACATTTAGCGGCTATGGGTGAGCCAAATGCCGGGGTTTTTGTGACGCATCCCGGCTCTTTTATGGCGTAGTTGTTTTGGATGGGCGGGGATTTTTTTGTGGTGGGTTTTTCTTGGCTATGCTTGGCTAGAGTGCCCAAACTTGGTGCAATAAAATGGCCTAGGAGTTTATGGTCGAGATTCTATCTTAATCCCCCGGTCTACGGGAAAATAAGGAAACAACTGGAATGAAGAAAAAGTATTTGTTGGCGCCGGGCCCAACCCCCGTCCCGGAACACGTTGCCTTGGAAATGGCGCAACCAATGGTGCATCACCGCACCCCACAGTTCAGCAAAATATTCGGCGAAGC
>CAZVZT010000080.1:0-6004 GCA_964631515.1 uncultured Nitrospinaceae bacterium | reverse complement strand
AATATTCATCGTTTTCACCATAAGTCAATAAGGCGTCACTCAGGTATGCATCCAAGATGATGATGCAGTTGTCACTGGTATCGTTTCGTTCACTAAATCGATCGATACAGTGCGAGGTGTAACAAACCTGTGGATGGGTGAAGGAACGGTATAACTTTCCCAAGTTGGTCGACTCGGTATGGGCCGGGGAAACGAAGGTCGTAAATCCCTCCTTCGAAAAATCCACAAGACACAATACATCCTTACCGAACTTTTTACCCACTTTTTTAGTCACGTCCTCCATGAACCGCTGGCGTTTGCGCATGGAAATGCGCGCGGCGCGGCGAAATTTTTTGGCATATTCCGCTTTTACAAATTTCTCGATCTGAACCTTTTTAAACTCAAAGTCACTGTGCTTCTTCATCTTGTGTCTTAAATCAGCAGGGGGTTAAAATTCGTTGACATCCTTGACCGCCATTATACCCTACCGTTAAAAGGGGAAAAAGCGTAAAATCGAATGGAACGGTTTGTTTTTGTTATAAAATCAAGCGGGTAGACGGCGGTACAAAGAAGCGTCTGGCCGCTTATGAACTATGAAAAATACCCTCAATATTTTGCAATTCTTCTCGTGGGGACATTCCTCTTCCTCAGCGCCATCAATTACATGGCGGATAATATAGAAGATTATGAAACCGTTCCCTTACCACCCAAGAAAGCAAGAACGATAACTAGCCACAATCCGGTTATCAAGGTCGACGCTACCTCCAGAAGTGCATGGACCCTCGTTGATTTTTCTTCGGGGGAAACTTACACCGTAGAAGATTTAGAACACGAAAAGGATAAATTGAAACTCTACCCTTGGGATATTGGATTCCAGCGCACCAAGATCATAACCAATGGTGGCCTCACCAATCCTCACGGGAGTGTTGGAGTAAAAAATCTAGGGTCCATTGACATCGATACGGTAAACGTTGCCCCAGAAACTGGGTATCTCCAAGATGAAAAGTCCTACGGCAAAGTAATCAATAAGGCCATAGCCAGTTGGTACCTATACCGCACGCGGACTCACAATATTGAATCCCAGAAAAATGTTTACACAGTACGCATGGCCGATGGAGAATACATGAAAATGCGAATCCTCAATTATTACTGCGGGCGTGAGGAATCGGAGTGCCGGTCATTCATGTGCACGCGCGAGGAGGCAGCGTGTTATTTTATCGAATATGTCCTGTCACAGGACAATGGCAAGTTTGTTTCTACTCCGATCCTTTCCCAAACCAAAGCACCCGTGCCTAAAACTGCCAATTGATACGCTCCATTTTCATCTCTATCATCCTTCTACACGTAGTTTCCTGCGGAAATCCCCCAACGGGGATGGTACTCATTCCAGCGGGAGAGTTCGTTTTGGGAGTTAATCCAGATCAGCGAATCATTCAGTTTATGTCAGATGCCACACTGGCTCTCAATGCCCAACCTGCACAGAGAATTCACCTCAAAGCCTTCTTCATTGACCTCCACGAAGTCACTTACGAAGCGTTTCGTCGATTCAAACCCAAAATCGAATACGATATCAAGGGTCACCGAGAACCCATTCGTGGAGTGAGCTGGTATGAAGCCGAGGCATACTGCTTGTGGCTTGGAAAACGCTTGCCCACGGAGATAGAATGGGAAAAGGCCGCGCGAGGGACTGACGAAAGACTGTTCGTATGGGGGTCGGAGTTCAACCGGAAGAACGCCAATTTTGGCAAGCAGGTCCAGCCTGTCGGAAAGTTCCGCACAGACACTAGCACCTACGGTCCTCGCGATATGAACGGAAACGTTTCAGAATGGACGTCCAGCTGGTACCAGCCTTACAGCAAAACGAAGCACAAGGATCGGCTTTTCGGGGAAAAAGTTAAAATCCTACGGGGCGGATCCTTCCATAAGCAGGAGCATGGATTTATGAAGGAATTTACGATGCTACCCTATCGAAATTTCGCACCACCTAGCCAACGCTTCTGGGATACCGGGTTTCGCTGTGCCAAGTCTACCTAACCCTCAATCATGAATCTGTTCCCCGGGAAGACTGTGGTTTTTCACTCACATGGTCAGAAATATCACTATTAGACCCACCTAAGCTGGGCAAGGACGGAGCGGCAACTGAACCCGGTGGGACCAGACGGTTCGAAGCCGTCACCGAAGTGGCATCATCCGCCTTGGTTGCCTGTTCAATGGTTTTTTCAATGATTTTACTTTGGCTTGTGGGAGTATCTGTTGATTTTTTTTCCGTCTTCACCGGCCTTCTACCCCGTCCCCGTTGTGCCGGGGCCCGGCGCCCACTGGAAGGTTTTCGGGTAGAATGCTTTCTTTGCGCGGGACGCCCCCTCCCCCCACGTATAGCCCTTCCACTGCTCGAGCGCTTTTCTTCGGAATTCTCTTCCGGTTTTTTCCGGTCATCCCGCTGCCCCGAACTTGCTCCTTTTATTCTCGATTCCTGCCGGGCCAACTCCTCCGCAGTTTTTTCGGTGACCTGATATTTAAACTCCGCCCAATTCAATCCAGGTTGACCGATAAATTCCAGCTTAAACTGGTGTGTTTCTTGAAGTTCTAGTAAAAACTTAGCTTTATTGTTAAGCAAGTACTCCGTTACCGACGGAGACACTTCGACTTTCAGTTCCTTCACTTTACCAGTTGCAAGACGCTCTCTTATTTTTCGCATAACATCCAAAACGATATAATTGAGCGCCCGGACGGTTCCAGTTCCCTTACAGGCTTCGCATTTTGTAAGCGCCCCCTCCTGCACAGGTGGAGACAACCTTTGCCGAGACATCTCCATCAGCCCAAATTTAGATATCCGCGAAGTATTTATCCTGGCTTTATCAAGCTTGCAGATCTTCTTGAGTTCCTTTTCGACTAGCGACTGGTTCTTCTTTTGAAACATGTCGATAAAATCGATCACAATCAGCCCACCAAGATCACGTAACCGCAGCTGTCTCCCAATTTCTAGGGCCGCTTCCAAATTGGTGTTCAAGGCTGTCTCCTCCAACTGGCTGGCGCTAGTGGTCTTTCCGGAATTGACATCGATACAGACCATAGCCTCTCCGGAATCAAAGACGATTGACCCGCCTGAAGGAAGCTGAACTGTGCGCTGATACAGGGACTCAATCTGCTCCTCTACTTTCTGCTTAGAGAAAAGAGGCCGGATATCCTGGTACAGTTTAATTCGCCCCTGCAGCCGTGGCATGATGAGTTTCATGAAACTCTTGAGGGCTGTGAATGATTCTTTATTATCAACAATAACTTCGGACGTATCAGTGGTGAAATGGTCCCGGACCAACCGCACCACCATATCTGCTTCCTGATAAATCAAGAATGGCGGTTTCTGGGTTTCGATTTTTGAAGAATTATTCAGGTTGTCCCATACTTTAAGCAACCGCTGGAGATCCTTCTGCAACTCAGTCTTAGTGCGCCCGACCCCCGCCGTGCGGATGATGAGTCCAAGGTTTTTTGGAAGCTTGAAATCTGCTACCAAGGCTTTGAGCTTCTTACGCTCTGCTTCATCCTCTATCTTTCGGGACACGGCGCTGGCTTGGGCTCCAGACATCAAAACTAAAAATCGTCCAGGAAGGGAAATACTGTTAGTAAGAGACGGCCCTTTATGGTCACGGCTTTCCTTAGTCACTTGGACGAGAAGTTTCTGTCCGCGTACTAGCACATCCTGGATACGGACCCGCGCTTTTTTCTCGCCGGTATCAATATAATTTTCTTTAAGAATGTCTTTGAAAGGTAGAAACCCATATTTTTTTCCGCCGATATCGACAAACGCCGCCTCAATAGCCGGTTCGATTCGGTTGATCACCCCTAGGTAAATATTCCCTTTGATCTTTTCACGGGAAGAGTGTTCGACGATGTAATCCTCTACCCTACCATCCTCAAGAATGACCGCCCGGCACTCCTCAGGATGATCGGCATTAATCATCATGCTTCGTTTTTTGGACATGAGTCCCTTTCTTCAATTAGCTTTAGGTGGGAGATTCTTCAAACCAGCCCATCACAAAATAAATAATATCCGATTCTTGGGTTAGGTGCTGACTATATAACTATTTTAATGTTAAATGAGAAAGTACAGGGCGACGATCTCATTCTCCCATGTTACAGGGGAAGTTCATCTAGTTGATTAGAGTGATCATTCCCTTTTGAGATTCTCTATTATACTCAATTAACAAGTTCTAAACGCTGCACTACGAGCATTTATGGATGTCGCATCCCAGCCTCGCTACGCTCGCATCCCTCCCGATTTACACCATTTTCTAATATAAAACCAGTTGCAAAATCAAAGACTTTCTGCAAATATGAACTGTCCTCAAAATGCGGGAAAAGCGAGGTAAATTCAATGGAAAATCAAGTAGGGATGGTTTCTCTGGACTCACTCAGCGCCTCTGATTTAAGAGGTAAAACAATTTTTATTCGGTGCGATTTCAACGTCCCTCTAGTTGCAACAGAAAAAGGGTATTACCGAGTTGCCGATGACACACGCATTCGCCGGTTTCTTGACACAACGTTTAAAAAAATTCACGAACTGACCGACGGTGATTGTCGTATTGTTATAGGGTCTCATTTAGGCCGGCCCCACAAACAGAAAGGCCAATCCGGATGGGACGGGATTTTTAATCTTCAATTTGTAAGCTCCCATTTCGATACGTTGATTCGCAAATTATATGGCGATACTTATACGATTTTCCCGCCTGAAATTATCGATTCTCACATGAAGCATTCGTTGGAGATCGCCTTACATAAACGGCTTCCACCCGGGGGAATCAAGTTCCTACCCAATCTCCGGTACCTGCTGAATCCGGCCAATCCAGACTCATACCGCAAGGAATTCATCGATGAATTGGCAAAAATTTCCGACGTGTATATCAACTGTGCTTTTGGGTGCAGCCACCGGTTAACCAAAAGCATCAAAATGCTTCCACAGCGTATGCGGCTTCAGAATAAAATGGTCGCAGCGGGCATCCTTCTTCATCAGGAAGTTCAAAGCTTGGGGGACTTCGGCCGAAGGATAATCAGTCAACCCGGCAAAACGGTGGTCATCGCCGGTGGCGCGAAGGTTTCAGATAAAATCAGTGTATTAAAACAGTTTGTGCATACCGGGGTCAAGGCAATTTTTATCGGCGGGAAGATGGTGAACGCTTTCCTTTTATCACAACGACAAAAATCCAAGATGACCCCCTTTGCCGTCAGAGATATACCGACGATCCTGTCTAGCAAAAAGGACGAACAGAATGACAACTTAGTCAATGAGGTGAAGCTAGCAGAAGAAATTCTTGACCTTGCCCAGAAAAATAATGTTGCGGTGCTGTTTCCTGATGATTATAAGTGCGCCGACGACTATAGGGCCCCACACTACCACATAAAGCCTTTACCAGACTTTGACAAGGAGTTGCAACTGGACCTGGGGCCCAAGACTATTCAGAACTTTTCCCGCAACATTCTCTCGGAAGGCGTCGAAAACGTGCTCTGGAATGGGCCAATTGGAGCCTACGATCATCCCACCAACCATAGCTACGCCGAAGGTTGCCTCGAACTGGCTCAGCTTCTTTTTGGCGCTGCTTTGGTCAACCCTAAGCTTTCTGTGGTTATCGGGGGTGGGGACTCAGCGGCAGTCCTGAATAAAATTGGGATCAATCAACTGAAGAAATTAATCAAGAGACGTATCGAAAAGCAACTAACAAAATCCATCAACCGCAGCCTTCTTAGGCTGGAGTTTCAGATCGAGGACTCCTACGTCTTATGGAACTATTTTTCTTCTAATTTTTTCGTTTCAACAGGAGGCGGTGCATCCCTTGAATTCCTCGAAAAATTTCTGCAGGGCGGAGGAAATCAAAACCTCGCCTCTTATCTTCCGGGCACATCGACACTGATGGAGCTTGCCACAGGCTAGTACGTGGGCGACTATACCCGCATTACTACAAGGACGCCTTAAAGTGGACCGGTCTCCAAAAGGCCCTAATAACGTCGCTTTAGGTCTGTGATCCCTCCCTCT
>CAZVZT010000079.1:665-6011 GCA_964631515.1 uncultured Nitrospinaceae bacterium | reverse complement strand
ATAGAACCAGAGCTCGTTTGATGACATTTTCGAGTTCGCGGATATTGCCCCGCCATGCATAGTTTTTGAAGATATGCTCGACCTCCGGAGAAAGATACACTTCATCGTGAGGTAGATCGGAACCGTGTATTTTGAGAAAATGGTTGGCAAGTAGGGGGATGTCCTCTGATCGCTCTCGAAGCGGAGGGACGTGAATATTGAGAACGTTGATTCGGTGGAATAGATCTTCGCGGAAATTTTTCTGTTTCATCAGTTCTTCAAGATTCTGATTGGTGGCGGCGATGATACGGACGTTGACCTCAATGGGCGTTTTTCCGCCAACGCGGTAGAAGTCATGGTTTTGTAAGACGCGCAGGATTTTTGCTTGGAGCTGGAGTTCCATGTCGCCGATTTCGTCCAAGAACAACGTGCCACCGTTAGCGATTTCAAATTTTCCTTTCTTTTGTTCGACAGCCCCGGTGAAGGAACCTTTTTCGTGTCCAAATAATTCCGACTCGAGGAGTTCTCGGGAAATCGCGGCGCAGTTGATGCAAACGAATGGTTGGCCATTGCGCCCAGAATAGTAATGCATAGCGCGGGCCACCATCTCCTTCCCGGTTCCGCTTTCACCGGTGATGAGCACGGCGAGGTCAGACATTGCGGACTTTCCGATAGTCTTAAAAATACCCTGCATCTTTTTGCTTTTGCCGACAATGGCCTCGATGGAAAACTCTTCTGCTTCTCGTGCTGTTTCTGGTTGCGGTGGAGGTTCGATGCTGTTACTGGTTTCGGCTCGCTCCACCAGGCTGTAGATTTCGTCGAAGTCGAAGGGTTTGCAGATGTAGTCGTACGCGCCCATCCTCATGGCTTCGATGGTATTGTTCATTGTGTACTGGGCGGTCATCACCACGATTTTAAGCTGGGGAGAATCTTTTTTTACCTCTTGGAGCAGGTCGAGTCCGCTCATACCCTCCATAAAGATGTCGGAGAACACAATGAGGTACTCTTGGCTTTTGATTTTGTGCAGGGCTTCTTCGGCGCTGGGTGCTGTGTGTACGATATAATTTCTTTTTTCCAGGGCCTTTTTAAAGACAAAGCGGATATTTTCTTCGTCGTCAATGATCAGGATTTTAGGTTTATCGCTCACGGGGTCATCTTATCATTCCTACGCAGGGGAAGGAATACTTGTACGGTAGTGCCGACATTTTTTTTTGAGAGGACTTTGATTTTTCCTTGGTGATTTTCCACGATTTTAAGTGAGATCGCCATGCCCAGCCCGGTCCCCCGTTTTTTGGTAGTAAAAAAAGGGGTGAACAGGTTTTTGAGAGCTTCGTCACTCATGCCTCCACCCGAGTCAATAATTTCGATCGCAATGTTTTGCGTGGGTGGGGCGCCCTGTGTTTTTCTTAGGGTATATTTTGAGTTGAGCTGAGTGACAATGTGTATCTGCCCTTTTTCCGGCAAGGCTTCGATGGCGTTTTTGATGAGGTTGAGGAATACCTGTTTAAGTTCGTCTTCGTTTGCCTCGATGATTGGAAGGCTGGGATCGTAGACCTGAATAAATTTTCCATTTTTCCTGTCCAAAGATCCCTTTTCTAGGACGAGAATTTCTTCAAGTACCTGGTGAATATTAGTGGGGTGAAAATCTTTTTTGGCTGGGTCTGAGAGAGTCGTCATCCGCTTTATCAGGCGGTCGATTCGATCTACTTCTGAGATTACGATTTTCAGGTACTCGCGGTGTTCCAGATCTTTAAGGTCTTTGAGGAGTAATTGGGCAGAGCCGCGGATGCCGCCCAGAGGATTTCGGATTTCATGAGCCATGCCGTCAGTCAGGACTCCGAGTGAGGACAAATAGTCAACCTGACGGGTGGATTCCTGAAGTTCCTTGATTAGGGTGGTATCTTGCACCAGAATCACAGCGTGGGTGATCTGGCCCTGTGTATTTAGGATTGGCGAGAGAGTGAGGTTGGTCGGGAAATGCGTGCCCGTAGACTTTCGGAATCCGATACCTTCTACATGATGGTAGGCCGTTCCCGAAGAGAGAGATAGCTCGACCTTTTTTAATACTTCAGGCTGTTTGGGAAACAGTTCGGAGAGAGGCTGGCCCTCGAAGGAACCCCGCGATCGTTGGAACATTTCTTCTGCGGACAGGTTTCCCTCGATAATATTGAGATCCATTGAAACGATCAGAACACCGTCGATCAGGGAAGTAAAAATATTCTGGTAAAGGTGGTGGGAATCCGCCATTCGGCCTCCGAGGTTTTATTTTGAGGCTTTGGTGCGGGATCGCTTGCCCCCGGAATAGGGGTTTTTCTGGGTGGTTTTTTTGGGCACGGGTGTGGACACAGGTTTTTCCGCGGCGGGAGCAGCCGCAGTAGACGGCGCCGCAACTTTTTCCGCTGGGGTGTTATCGCCGTCGGCCGGGGCGCTCGTGGTTGGTTTGCCTTCCGACTCCCAGCCTTTTTTTCGGTCCTCGGAGGGGTAGTCGGATGCGTACCAGCCCGATCCCTTGAGGATGAACCCGGAAGTGGAAACGAGTCGGTGTACCTTTCCGTTGTCCTTATTGGCGCACCCTAGACCCTGGCAGGTTTTTAACGGTTTGGCGGAAACGGACTGCATGGTCTCGAATGTTGCGCCGCATTTTTTGCATTCGTACTCATAAATAGGCATTGATAAAAAACTCCTGAGATTAAACAACAGTTCAAAGTTTCTATTTCTATTGGGACAAAACCGGTTGGTGCTAAAGGCAAGCTATGACAGAAATCCCCCCCCCGGGGGGGATCAGACTTCCGTTAGCCAATTTTCGAATTTAGCCTGATTGCCGCGAGCGATATCGAAGAACGTCCTTTGGATAAGGGCGGTGGTTTCCCCTCTTTTGCCGTTGCCGATAGCGCGGTTGTCGATTTCACGGACAGGGGTGATCTCCGCTGCAGTCCCGGTGAGGAACACTTCGTCGGCAATATACAATTCGTCCCGCGTGACATATCCTTCTTCTACCCCGATGTTCAGGTGTTTGCATATTCGGAGGACGGAATCACGGGTGATGCCTTCCAGATTCGAGCAGGACAGGGCGGGGGTTTTGAGCCGCCCTTTAGATAAGAGAAATATGTTCTCGCCAGAGCCTTCGGAGACGTAACCCTGTGGATCGAGCAGGATTGCTTCGTCGTAGCCGTCCTGAACGGCCTCAGCCTTGGCGAGGATGGAATTGATGTAGTATCCACACGCCTTGGCTTTTGTCATGGTGATGTTGACGTGGTGCCGGGTAAATGACGAGATGCGGACGCGGATGCCCTTATTGAGACCGTCGTCCCCCAAGTACGCACCCCAAGGCCACGCGGCAATGGCGACGCGAACATCGACGCCGTTGGGATTGAGCCCCATCTTGTTATCTCCCAGAAAAACGATGGGTCGGATGTAGCACTCCTCGAGCTTGTTTTCGCGAACTACGCTCAGAACGGTATCGAAGATTTCCCTGTTGGAATAGGGAATTTCGATACCTAGAACAGTCGCTGAGTTAAACAGACGGTCGACATGCTCCTGTAGGCGGAAGATGGCAGATTTTTTCTTTTTTGTCTGGTAGCAGCGGATGCCCTCGAACACGCCGAAACCGTAATGGAGCGTGTGAGTTAGTATATGGACGTTGGCCTCATGCCAGGGGACGAATTTACCGTCAAGCCAGATTTTTTCTGATTTTTCCAATGGGAATATTCCTGAAATCGGGGGATATTTCAGACTAAACCCCAATAATATGGGGCCTTGGTTTCAAAATCAAGACAATAAATTATTGACATGTTACAATGGGTTTGCTAACTTCCCTTGTTTTTTTCAGAACGGGCCGCTAGCTCAGTTGGTAGAGCACTTGACTTTTAATCAAGTGGTCGAAGGTTCGATCCCTTCGCGGCTCACTTTTCTTTTTTGAAATCCACCGAGCATGTCCCCATCGTCTAGCCTGGCCTAGGACACCGGCCTTTCACGCCGGCGACGCGGGTTCGAATCCCGCTGGGGACGCCAATTTCCAAGTAACGGCGACATCATTGTAAATTTAGTTGAAGTTTTAAGAGCGGTTGGCGAAAAGCGAGTTAGCTTACATGCTGGGCGACTTGGTCGCAGACGTACTCCGCAAAAGGAAGTGCGCAGGTAAATGCCGGTGAGACGGCATTTAAAACGTGGATCGAATCTTGATCTCCCTCGATCACGAAATCCATCTCAAGTTTTCTTTCCTCAATATTGATAAGTTGGGCACGGATTCCCGGTTTGCCCCATGTTCGATAATTGTTCAACTCCACACCCTCTGCAAGAGATGATGCCAGAGCCACTAGATGGGGGCGTGAGCGCTTTCGAATCTCCTCGCAAGCTAGGGCTTTAAAATTAAAATTAGAGGAGATGAAAAGTCCGCATTGCCGTGCCAGAATTTCCAGCATCTCCGACCAGCATAAATTTTTCATCCCTTGATATTGCTCCCTCCATAGAGCGGGAATGGCCGTAGGGCCGATTTTGGTTTTGCCGGCGACAGTTACTGTGAAATGTGTGCCTAGGAAAGGGTTCCTCAGGTCAGGTACGGGGTAGATGTTGGTTCGCAGGGACCCGGGGGGCTCATCGGAATTGAGATAGAGTCCCTTGAACGGCAGAATCCGATATTTTCTGGAAAACCCAAAATCCATGGCTATTTTGTCGGCGTAGAGTCCACCGGCATTGATTACCATCCGGGCTTCATAGGAGCCGGAAGATGTAGAAACCCTATTGCCCTGCGCTCGGAGATAACCTGTCCCTAGATGGATGTCAACTCCCTCATCTTCGGCGTCTTTTTGCATGGCCATAATTACTTCCAGAGGGTCAATCGTTGCCGTGGAGGGAGAGTACAATGCTTTCTCAAATGTTTTTACGCGTGGTTCGATTTCACGGGCTTCCACTTCAGTCAGGCATTGTAACGGTACGCCATTTTTCTCTCCCCTTCCAAGGAGCTCATTAAGCTGTTGAAGTTCCTCTTCGTTTTTGGCGACCACCAGCTTCCCGCATTTGTTGATTTTCAGACCCCTGGACTCACAATACTCCGTCAGGCGTTGATTCCCGGTGCGCGTGAACTTCGCCTTTAGACTATCTGAGGAATAATAGAAGCCGGCATGAAGCACGCCACTGTTGCGGCCGCTTCCATGAAAACCCACTCCTTCTTCTTTTTCGATTAGAGTAACTCTAGAATCGGAAAGTCTTTTTTTCAATATTCTTGCGATGCTTAAGCCGATTACTCCCCCACCTATAATAAGGAAATCTGTATTATTCATTCCGCAAGATTCAATTGGCCTTCAGGTAAATGACAACTAACCGGTTTTTAGAGATTCTTTGATGAATGGTAGTAACCCAGATACCATT
>CAZVZT010000079.1:0-655 GCA_964631515.1 uncultured Nitrospinaceae bacterium | reverse complement strand
GATTACTCCCCCACCTATAACAAGGAAATCTGTATGATTCATTCCGCAAGACTCGATTAGTCTTCAAGATAAGTAACAGCTAACTGTGCTTTAAAGATTCTTTGATGAATGGTAGTAATCCAGATACCATTCGATAAAATTCTTAATTCCATATTTTACCGAATATTTAGGTGCGTACCCGAAATCATTCACCAGCGGGTCGACGTCGGCATGGGACTTGACTACATCGCCTGCCTGTAGGGGGAGAAAATTTATTTCCGCTTTCTTTCCGAGGTTTTTTTCTATTTCACGGACATAGTCCATCAACTTAACCGGCCTGTTGGAGCCTATATTGTATAGACGCCAAGGCGCTGACGAAGAGGCAGGACTGGGTGAATCCCCAGACCATTCCAAATCGGAGTTTGGCGCCTGCATCAAGACTCGGGTTATACCTTCAACGATATCGTCAATATAGGTGAAATCTCTTTCCATGTTCCCATGATTAAAAATATCAATTGGTTTTCCTTCAAAAATTTTCTTGGTGAACAAAAAACAGGCCATGTCTGGCCGCCCCCAGGGCCCGTAAACGGTAAAAAACCTCAACCCGGTGCAAGGAGTTGTGTAAAGGTGGGAATAGGAATGGGCCATCATTTCATTGGCCAATTTGGTGGCACCG
>CAZVZT010000078.1:0-6051 GCA_964631515.1 uncultured Nitrospinaceae bacterium | reverse complement strand
TCACGTGAAACAGGTGCTGCCTGTTTTTCCCGGTCTCGCAGGTTCTTTGGTTTTACCGGGATAGCTTTCCCCAGCACAGTGCTTTCACGCGGATGGAAGAATTCGTTCGTTTTCATCGCACTAAAATAAATCCCCGTTCCAATAAATAAAAAAACAAGAAGAAACGAAATCGTTTTAGTCGAAGACTTCACTTGAGCCTGCCCGATGATTCCGGGAAAGGTTGATATGGTAAGAAAATACCTTCTCCTTTTCCAGAATGGAGGTGAAGGAATTTCACAAAAACGAATTGGTCAAAAAAGTCGGTTCTACGGTCTCCCCTTTTGAACACATAACCAACCCAACTCACATACGTTCGGGAGCAGAAACCCCCATAACGGCTAACCCGTTACGTATTGTAGTGCGAAGGCAATCGACTAAAAATAATCGCGCCAGGGACAGGGCCTTATCCTCACTCACTACCCGGTGGCGGGAATAATACCCGTGAAACGCCGCCACAAGGTCGTGCAGGAAAAAAGGGACACGGTGTACTTCCAGCGATTCCGCACTCTTTTCGATCACCTCGGTAAAACTAAGGATCCTCTTGATGAGGCTGAATTCCTCTTCATCTTTCAAAGGAGACAAATCGATTTTTGAGGGAAGCGGCAAATTCAATCCCTGCTCGGCAGCAGTACGGAAGATACTGCAAATACGCGCATGGGCGTACTGAATATAAAAGACCGGGTTCTCCGGCGATTCCTCCTTCGCCAGTTTAAGGTCGAAATCAAGATGACTGTCAGAACTTCGCATCAGAAAGAAAAACCGGGTAGCGTCGACACCGACATCTTTCACAACGTCAGCTAGGGTTTCGAATTCACCGGAACGAGTAGACATGGAAACTTTTTCTCCGCCTCGTTTCAAAGACACAAACTGAACCAGCATCACCTTGAATACGTCCTTGTCATATCCCATCGCCTCAAGCACGGCCTGCATTCTCGGAACATAACCATGATGGTCCGCACCCCAGAGATCGACAATCCATTCAAACCCCCGGTCAATTTTATTTTTGTGGTAAGCAATATCGGAGCAAAAGTAGGTTTTCTCTCCCGTCTGCTTGATGATGACACGGTCTTTCTCATCCTTGAAAGCGGAAGACTTGAGCCACACAGCGCCATCCTTGTCGTAGACATAGTCTTTTTCGCGCAACCAATTTATAGCCTCGTCAACCAACCGGTCATCGTAAAGACTTTGTTCGCTGAACCAGCGGTCGAACCCAACACCAAATTCGGTGAGGTCCGCCTTAATTCCACTCAAAATATGCTCCAATGCATATTTCCGGAAAAAAGGAAGGGACTCTTCTTCCGACTGATCCAAAAATTTCTGATCATGTCGGTCAATGATTTCCTGCGCAATATCTCTTATATAGTCACCTTGATAGAAATCAGCTGGAAACTCGCCGCCCTTGCCAAGAAGTTCGTAGTATCGCAACCGTGTGGAGCGCCCAAGGGTGTTCATCTGGTTGCCGACATCGTTGATGTAGTATTCGCTACTTACCGCGTAACCGGCTTTCTTGAGGAGCCGCACCAGCATGTCGCCAACTGCGGCTCCACGCCCATGTCCCACATGAAGCGGGCCCGTAGGGTTTGCACTGACAAACTCGAACAAAACCTTCTTTCCCATTCCAACGTCAGAGGCCCCGAAGTCAGCCCCTTCCTCGGCCACCCCAACCAGCCGCTGTAAAAAGAAAGTAGGGGCCATCTTTAAGTTGATGAAGCCGGGCCCGGCCACTTCGACGGAAGCAACGGCTTGCCCTTCTCCGTTTTTAAGGTGAGAACAAATGATCTCAGCGATATCGCGGGGCTTCTTACGTTCGGACTTTGCAAGCATCATGGAAACGGAGGTGGAAAAATCACCAAACTTTTCCTCCTTGGGTTTTTCGACCACAATTTCGGGAGCAACCGAAAGCTCAAGTTCGCCGTTTTCCTTAGCCCTAACAAGGGCACCACCGATCAGTTGTCGGATAACGCTTTTCATCGCATTGAATAGATAGGGTTAGAGATTAGAGGAAACGGTTCAAGCGTAAACGGGGTTGGGATATTCGGAAACCACGAAACTAACTAAACTTGCTACGAGCAGAATCGATTTTTTGCTCCATTTCTTCTTCCAATGCTTTTTTTTCCTCTGCAAATACCTTTTGGAGTTCCTCTGCGACGACGTGGATTTCCTCAGGGCGGGTGCGATCAGGAAGCTTGTTCAACTTGTCCTGAAGCATCACATCTTTATCCGCAATTTTCGCTCCATACTCCTTGCGAATTTCGCTGATTTCTTCTTTTTGTTTTTTGGTCAGTTTTTTATTACTTTTCAGTTCAGGAACCAGCTTATCGGACCTCTCTAGGCTGAGTTCCCACGCGCTTTTCAAGCCGGACATATCCTTTTCTTCCCTCCTTTGAACAGATAAACACCCAGTGGATTATAAACGATGCCTGCCAGTGAAACAATTGGAAATGTAGAGCTTCATCCAATCCGAGGCGTAAAACGCGAGGCCAATAGGTGTTGTCCTGGAAAAGTTCATTTGCTATTCTGAGAACCGTTATGCAAACCTCCGATCGCGCCACTCTTTTAAGAGACTTAAAGAGCTACCTGACGTTTCTCAGGAGTTACGGTTACACCGATATCCCTTTGGAATCGAAATCATCCCTCAGCGCGGACTCGCGGAACACGGATGAAGTTCACCCTCTAAACGAATCAACTCAACCTCAATCTGGTATGACAAAGCAAACGTCTGCGAAGAAAAGTACCGTACCAACTCTGGAAAATATTCGAACTGAACTCGGCGACTGCACTCGCTGTAAACTGAGCAGCGGACGCAAAACCATCGTTTTCGGATCGGGCAACCCGAGAGCAGATCTTGTGTTCGTCGGGGAAGGGCCGGGAAAAGACGAGGACGAGCAGGGTTTTCCCTTCGTTGGTCGTGCCGGAAAAAAATTGACCGAGATTATCGAAAAGGGGATGAATCTCCACCGGGAACGGGATACATACATCTGCAATATCGTAAAATGCCGTCCGCCGGGAAACCGTGACCCGGAGGCAGAGGAAATCTCTGCCTGCAAGCCGTTTCTGGTGAAGCAACTTCAGGCGATCCGCCCCCTAGCCATTGTCGCTTTAGGTAAACCGGCGGCCAGCACCCTGCTCGGACGCAGCGTGCCCATAACAAAGGAACGTGGAACCTGGCACGAGTTTGAGGGCATCCCTCTGATGCTCACATTTCACCCGGCCTACCTCCTCAGATTTTACACCCTCGAAAACCGGCGCGCCGTAATGGACGACATGAACAAAGTTCTAAAAAAATTGAAAGGGTGATTTCGTTCAAACACCGCATTGGCAAGTAGCAAGAAAGCACCGGAACCGCAGGCTCCTTTTAGTCCCCCAGAAGAGCACCTGAATAAGCTCGCAGCCTTGGCTAAAATCATTGTGCTGGAAATGAAATGACAAGAGATATTGGAAAACTGATCGCCGTAATTGGATCGGGAAGCGATCGGCAACCTCACCTCTCTACGCCGCTTGGGCGGCGGCTGGCAGAAAAGGGATACAGCCTTATCAATGGCGGAGGCGGTGGCGTAATGGCTGAAACAGCGAAAGCATTCATCAAGGTAGAGAACAGGAAAGGACTTGTAGTGGGCGTGATTCCGTCCGCAAACCCCTGTGGCACAGCGGAAGAACGCAAAAGATATAAGCCCCCATCCGGATATCCAAATGCTTGTACCGAACTGATCATACGCACCCACCTGCATTTATCCAAAACAATGGGAAAGGACACCGCAAGCAGAAATCATATCATCGTGCTTAGCGCTGATCATGTGGTAGCTCTTCCTGGTGGGCCCGGCACAAGGTCGGAAGTTGAGCTTGCATTGGACTACGGAAAATCTCCTGTCCTCATAAGCCCGCGTGGTGAGTGGGACGAATTTTCTGGACGCGCTACCACCGTTAAAACCCCCGAGGACGCTTTGAGAGAATTTAATGGCATTTTCTGAAATTCGTTCGGCGTACCTGGCTGCAGAGGATTTCTCAAGCCAACTCTTAGGAGAAGTGTCGGGAGTGATTGCGAGTCACGGTCAGCTGGTTCTTTCATCGGAGCCTGCTACTAATGCGCTGTGGGCGCAAAACACCTGGCACAATCCGGTAGTTTTTTCTATCGAGTCGATTAATGACGGAGCGAAGAAACTCAAGTTGATTCAGCGCAACTGGTGGCTGTATTCGTTTCAACATCACCGACGAGCGAAACTAATCCAAGAAAAACTGCCACACGTTTCCGCTAAACCGCTTGTGTTCCCGTGTAGCCTGCCCCCTTCCCCTCTCGGGTCATGGACTTTGCTGGACGAAAACACAATTCTCGCATCGCCCGACTGTTCCAGCCTGTTTCCCAACGGAGAAGTCAAATTTATAGAGGACAGGCAGGGTCCACCAAGCCGCGCTTATTTAAAACTCTACGAAGCATTCACTCTGATGCAAAAGCATCCACAACCGGGAGAGTTCTGTGTCGACGCAGGGGGGAGTCCGGGCGGATGGGCCTGGGTAGTCCAGCAACTCGGAGCGCAAGTACTCACCATCGACCGGGCCACACCGGAACCGAAAATCCTATCTCTTCCCAATGTAAAATTTCGCAAAGGCGACGCATTCGCACTAAAGCCTACTGATTTTGACCAGGTAGACTGGTTGCTCAGCGACGTGGTCTGTTTTCCGAACAAACTACTTGAGTGGGCGTCGATGTGGGTGGAGTCTGGGAAATGCGAAAACCTTGTATGCACAATCAAGTTCAAAGGCGAAACTGACTATGGGATCGTAAAAAAATTTTTAGGAATTGGGGGAAGCCGTGTGGCCCACCTGCATCACAACAGACATGAACTCACCTGGATGTATAGGCCAAACTGGCCCTGATTCCTTTTCTGACACCAAAAAATGCAATCTACACAGGAGAAATCCGGAAGCTTTCTGAGGCCGTGTTATCCCAGAAATGGGAATAAAGACCAGCTCAAAATTAAGCAGGAGAGGTATCAAAAATTTATCGTTTTAAAATACTTTGTGAAAAGTATTTTGGTGGGATTTCTACATCAAACTGGATGGCGTCGAACACATAGGTCGTTTTTGTGTTCTCCTTAAGAAGATCGCGAAACACCATTTTCCCGGGGAACAATCTTTTCCCAACGGGCCGATACTCCAAAAATTTAATTTCCTTGAGCAACATCCCGCTCTTGGCGTAGAGTTCTTCGCGCAAAACTACTCGGCGTTGTGGGTCGACCCATAATTTTCGGGTTTGGTATGTGGTCGTCTTGTCGTGTGCCGTGAGGTGTAAGACCCCGCAGGACACCCCACGCAGCGTTTCCATTCCCTCCAGGGTAGCGATGTAAGCCCGGCTGAGCTTCTTGTCCTCCATCATGTCCTCATAAGACAGGTCACTCCCCATCATGGACTGACGCAACATGTGCCCTGCGATGAGAATCTTTCGGTCCGTACGTGGAGTATACATCCACAGTTTGGAGCCAATTTTGAGCATTCGGGTTCCTTTTTCTCTTGGCGGCGCCTTGTAAAAACTATAGGCACGCTCCGCCCCCTCCATCCAGCTTTCCATCTCCAGCACCCGCTCCAGCCTGCCGTTGTTAATGATAAGCCTTGATTCAATGTACTTGGTGTTCGACCAGAGGTTGTCGTCCACTTCCTCCAACAGTTTTTGGGGGTCAATCGCCTCGCCAAAAACGGGAGCAGCAAAAAACATTAGGATCAAAAGACAGGATGCGCTCAGTCGTGACGCTCGCTTTAACATTTGCATCAACATACGCTAACTCGCTTTCTTCATTGCATGTTGGAGGAATAAAGAACTCAATCATCCTGCCTGACGAATGAACCCAAGTAAGATTACACAAGAAATCATTCAAACAAAATCAACGAATTTAACTCAACAGACAGGCACTATAATTTATTACAGCTTATATTCCCCAGACTCCTTAGATAAACAAAAAAGTGATATCCGTTAAAAAACAAGCTACTCTGGTAGCGGACATCCACCGAAATAGTATTCGG
>CAZVZT010000077.1:0-6086 GCA_964631515.1 uncultured Nitrospinaceae bacterium | reverse complement strand
CGCAGGTCCACCTTCTCTACCTTGCCCAGTATCCCGCTGGCAATCAACCGGTCGACCCCCGCGTCACCGATCTTCTTGCCGGAAAGATCCAAAAGTTTTCCGCCCCGTTTCAAACCTTCATTAAAGAGCTTGTCGTAATCTACAGGTCCTTGCGGATCCAGTTCCTGAGAGTACCCCGGCAAGGTGGGCCATAGAAGAAATGCCTGCACAAGACCCACCCAAAACAAGCCACTCATCCATTTCCCGAGTATCGTATCAATCTTCGTCATCGTCATTGGAGTTCGCTTTGGCCCGGGCTTCCAGTTCCTCCCAACTACCAATCTGGTCCTCATCCTCGTAATCATCCTGATAGACAAAGTCTTCAATATCATCCGTGTGAAGATGGCATAACCGGGTACTGCTTTTTGCTTCTTTAAGCGCTTCGATTCCTGCTTTGCGCACCCGGTTGGACGTAAGGAATAGGTACCGAAGTCGGGTGAGGGTCTTGGACTCGGCAAGCGCGATGGCTCCCTCATCCTCGATGAGGTTTCCGTAAAGGTTTAGCTTTTTCAGATTGGCCATGTTGGAAGATTCTGCAATAGCCTTTACCCCGTCGTCACTGATGACATTACCGTAAAAATCCAGTTCGGTCAGGCGCTTGAAGTTATCGCAGTTGGCGATGGCGATCGCCCCCTCATCGCTTATGTTGTTGTTGGGTAAAGTTAGTCGCTTAAGTCGCTTGAGTTGTTTGGATTTCGTCAAGGCTACAGCCCCCTTATCCTCCAGATTCTGATTGCTGAGGTCTAGGGTCTTCTTATCAGGAGTCAAAAACTGTTTGATCAAATATTCTACGCTGGCCACAGGGAACCCCTTCCCGCTTTAGAAATGGTGGTTATTGTGAGTCGGATAATTTAAATTTTGATCAGTATATCACAAAGCCAGGTGCGGCAAGCAGCTGTTCGGGAAACACTACATAGTCCAGTAGCGCACGACAAACAGGACAGCGATCAGGTAAAGGCACCAATGCACCTCACGGGCCTTACCGCTACATACTTTGATGAGCGGGTAAGAGATAAACCCGAGCGCCATGCCATCGGCAATACTGTATGTAAGGGGCATTCCAACCACGATCAGAAACGACGGCAGGGCTTCGTCCCATTGCTGCCAGCGAATATGGGTGAGATTTCTGGCCATGAGACAACCAACAATAATCAACACGGGCGCAGTGATGGGGTAAAACACGGTCCCATCGTCTACGATGTGCCCCCCACCGATCATGCGGGCGATCGGAGCAAAAAAAAGCGCGAGCAAGAACAAAAACGCGGTCACCACACTGGCGAGTCCGGTCCTTCCTCCCTCGGCGATTCCGGCGGAGCTTTCAATGTAGCAGGTGACGGTGGAGGTTCCCATAGCCGCCCCAGCAGTGGTGGCGACGGCATCGGGCATCAGTGCCCGTTTGGCGCGAGGGAGCTTCCCGCCCTTGATGAACCCGGCCTGTTGCCCTACCCCAACCAAAGTTCCGGCCGTGTCAAAAAGGTCAACGAACACAAATACCCCGGCAATCGTCAGGAGCCCCAGATTCATCGCCCCGGCAACATCCATTTGCATGAAGGTAGGCGCTATATCAGGCGGCGGCGATACCAACCCAAAAAACTCCACCAAGCCAAAAGGGATCCCAAGCACTCCCATGATCACCATCCCGATAAAGATGGCACCGGTCACCCGCCGGTACAACAGGGCACCGATCAATATAACGCCTAGCAAGGTGAACAACGCCGGCAGGCTTTTCAGGTCCCCAAGCTGAACGAACGTACCCGGACTGTCGATAACCCACCCGCCGTGAACAAATCCTATGAAGGTGATAAAAAGACCGATCCCCGCGGCGATCCCATTTTTTAAATATTCTGGAATGACGTTGATGATCAGCTCACGAAAGCGAAAAACCGTAAGCAGGATAAGTACCACTCCAGAGATAAATACCGCGCCAAGTGCCACCTGCCAGGAAACCCCCTGCCCAATCACCACGGTGTAGGTGAAATAAAAATTAATCCCCATCCCTGGCGCAAGGGCAATGGGATAGTTGGCCCACAAACCCATGATGAGGCAACCGAGAGCTGAGGAAAGGCACGTGGCGGTCATCACCGCCCCAAAATCCATCCCAGCGTCCGACAGGACGGCGGGCTGAACGAAGATGATGTAAGAGGCGGTCAAAAACGTAACCACACCCGCCCTCACTTCGGTCATGGCGTCGGTGTTGTTTTCGTTCAATCGGAACTGACGGTCGAGAATCTCGTAAACTGACACCATAAAAAAAACCTCAGACAACCCGTCACCGATTTAGCTGAAGACTCTTCCAAAGCCTCAATTCTCGAAAGACCTCATCATCCCGTACCTTTAGGGGGGAAAGGGAAACCAAGTCCCTCTTCTGCGAAAGGCGTACGTCCAAAGGATGGGGCTGAGGGGGGGGTGATTTCCCCTAGCATGAAGCTTCTCATGGAGAAAAAATCCAGCCCCCGATCGGTCATAGATTCATTTAAGAAACTGCGCTTTTACCAGGGAAACCTCTTCTTCACGGGACTTCACCAGTCCGTTAACCCGCGCATCACGCAGGGTCTTGAACACAGCTTGGAAAACGGGCCCCGGTTTCATCCCCATCCGCATCAAATCGCCGCCCTTGAGCGCCGTTTGAGCCGCCGGGTGAAACTGCGTGAAAAACAGGGTGGCATATTTATTCACCCGCTCACTCGAGCACACAGCAAGCAGAAGAGTCATCGCCTCGGGAGATAGTTCCGAAAAAATATCGTAGATCTCACTCGGCTTCAGATCGCGCCCCTCACCGAGAACACGCTTTGCGCGAATGAAGCACTCCCGGTCAGAACGCAACCGGTTGCAAACACGCACAGGAAGATGGAGCCGTTCCATCGCTTTTTCAAACGCCAACTCCTTCAACGGAAGAAACAGACCTTGAAAATAAACAAACCAAATTTCAGGCTCTTTCGGCATGGGAACCATTTTTGCCCAAGCAAGAACACGCTCGATTTGTTTCAAAACAACCCAATGCGCGTCACCATCCGGCATATCCAAACCGAGACACTGAAACAGGGACAATCCTCGCATTCGATCAATGCACCGGATTGGGTTCGGCTCCTTTAAAAGGAGTTTAAACTCATTCATGAGGCGCGTTCCGCTCAACTGGTCGATCAGATTGTGTTTAATGGCACTTTTCATAAACGCTTCGGTTTGTTTACCGATGCGGAATTCAAGTCTCTGCTCGAACCGAATAGCGCGAAATATACGGCACGGATCTTCAATAAAACTCAAATTATGAAGGACACGAATGACCCGGTCTTTCAAGTCCCGCTCACCGTTGAAATAATCGATCAGACAAAACGCTTCTTTCCCGTTCAGCTTAATGGCCAGGCTGTTGATGGTGAAATCACGCCTGAAAAGATCGGATTTGATCGAACTGCGCTCCACCTTGGGTAACGCGCCGGGGCGTGGATAAAATTCCATTCGTGCAGTTGCCACATCAATGCGGAATCCGCTTTTCAGGACGATTACCGAAGTGCCGAACTTCGCGTGGCTCTTTACTCTACCCTTCAAATCACGCGCCAGCGTTTCGGCAAAACCAATACCATCGCCCTCCACCACGATATCCACATCAAAGTTTTGGACATTAATCAGCAGATCCCTGACAAATCCACCCACCACGTAAACGGGTAAATTTTCCCGGTCGGCGGTTCGGGCGATGGACTCAAGTAGGCTCATCAAATCTTTCTGCAAACGTTCCTTCATCAAGCTCTTAGCGTTTCTCAGGACCCCGCGTTTTCCATCAAACAGGTGAGGTGTTTCCAACCCGCGTAAAACCATATCCCCATAAAGAACCCGAAGCAGATCTCCTCGGCTGACGATACCCACTAGTTCGCCGGAACTCGAATCCACCACGGGAACCAGCTTCTGTTTTTCCTCGATCACGATGGGAGCAATAGATTTAAAATACAAGTCGGGTGTCGCAACCGAAAAATCGCGGATCATAAGATCACCCACTTTTTCATTTTTCATTTTGTGGTGAATCGCTTTTTCCACAATCTGCCGAGTGATCAGCCCGGTAGGTTTGTTGTTCACCAATACTGGAAGGGTATTCAGGTTAAATTGCGTGAGGATCCTCTCCGCAAGTTGGATGCTCTCAACCTCGCCGACCGATCGGACAGGAAAATGCATGATATCCCGAACCAGGTAGAGCGGTTGCAATCGTTCCTGCAGGATTTCAAGAAGCCGCTCGCGTACCTGAACCAACGTCTGTTCTTTGATGCTCGCAGAGGCGGCGTAGCTGTGTCCGCCGCCGCCGAACAGATGCGTTACCTCTGCCACGTTGACTTCCTCACTGCGACTTCGGGCAATCATATAGACCCGGCGGTCCAAGCGCACCAGAGCAAACAGCGCCTTGAGGTTTTCCAGATCCATCATCTGATGCACCACATAAGAAACATCTTCCACATAAAAGTCTTCAGAAGCCGTCGCCAACGCCACCTCGACTCCATTGATATTGTGCGATTCTAAGTTGGAAACCAACTGATTGAGAATGTCAAGCTGTTGCGGGTTCAGCCGTGGATGAACAAACCGCGCCACCTCGTCCAGATCAGCACCACCTGCAACGAGTTTTCCAATCGCTATAAAATCTTCGGGTGTCGTGGACACAGAAAACAGTGAGCTCGTATCCTGAAAAATTCCAAGTGCCATGAGCGTGCTTTCTTCCGGCGTCAGAGAAATTTTCTTTTCTTCAAGGATTTCGCAAAGCAGAGTCGTGGTAGCCCCTCTTTTGCGGATGATGTTCTGCGTTCCCACAAGGGGATGGGCCTCTTCTGAGTGGTGGTCGTAGATATGCACCTCCATCCCCGGCTTGCCCAACAACGATTGAAACGTGCCGATTCGCTCCGGGTTGTGAGTATCTACCAGGATAAGAAGGCAAATCTGTTCAAGATCGATATCCTTGATGCGGCAGAAGTCGAAGGATTGGGAGGATTGCTCCAAATACTCTTGGACACTTTTTTCAGCTGAGCCGGAAAAGACGAGCCGGGCCTGAGGGTAAAGCTTGTGCGCCGCTACCATGGAAGCAAGGCAGTCGAAATCGGCATTCAAATGCGTGGTGATAATCTGCACATCGCCCTCTATCAAAAATAACAAAATATAAAACAACCATCCAAATAAGGGTAAAGCCAATACCATCAAAATATATGGGTAATCGCTCGGATTTTCACCCGACCCAGTTAAATTCTATCTTACTTTATACTTGTTTAGGAGAAGAGTTTGCTACTTGGATGGCGGGAGTTTTTCAGTTACGAAAATTCATAGGGAAATTAATTTCCGAACCAATCAGGATAAAAGGTTTTTTACCCTCCAATTTTGATTTATAAAACTAAGTCGCCAAGGTAAAAAATCTCTTAAAGCTAGTGGCGCCTAAAGTTATCTTAGGAACTTATCGGGGGAGGCGGGCCTCGGCGCGGGAGATAGAGCGGTACTTTTCTATAACCTGTGAAAATTTCTCTTCCGATACCGCGCCAGACATAAAGTCTCCGGAAACGGTGCGGGTATCAGGGTCAAAAGTTCCCAAGATAAAAGTCGGTGTACCCCGAATACCCAATTTTATTCCATCGCGGAAGTCATTAAGAACCCTATTTTTATATTTTCTTTCTTGGACACAGGTTCGGAACTGCCGTAAGTTCATGACCCCGGCTTTTTTTGCGTAGGGATAAATGTTTGTTCGCTCGATGGTGCTGGAGTGTTCGTATAGAATTTTTTGAAATTCCCAAAACCGGTCTTGGTCGCGGGCGCATTCAACTGACTCAGCCATGAATTTCGCTCCCTTGTGAAAGTCCAACGGGAAATGACGGTAACCAAACTGAACTTCTTTGCCGTACTTTTTACGAAGTCGGTCCAATGTGCCCTGAACCCGTTTGCAAAAGGGACACTGAAAGTCGGAGTACTCTAAAAGGAAAATCCTACGGGACCGGCCGTCGTCACCTTCAAACCAGAGTTTCGCGGTTTTGATTTCAGCTTTCAACTTGAATTCCAGCGGAGGTTGGAGATACACCTTGGCCCATCCTTTT
>CAZVZT010000076.1:0-6177 GCA_964631515.1 uncultured Nitrospinaceae bacterium | reverse complement strand
CCCGTAAATTGACTGGGCACCTCCAAGAGCCACGCGAAATCCGGTAATAACTTCATCAAAAATAAGGACCGTTCCCGACTGACGCGTGACCTCACGCAACGTTTCAAGAAATCCGGGTTGAGGCGGCACGACACCCATGTTGCCGCCAACAGGTTCAACTATAAGGCATGCGATGTTTTTCCCATCGACGGTGAAAAGTTCTTTTACCTTTTCCGAATCGTTGAAAGGAAGCGTTAAGGTTTTCTGGGCCAAGTCATCGACGATACCCGGGCACTCAGGGATTCCAAGAGACGCCAACCCCGACCCAGCCTTGACCAACAGGCTGTCACCGTGGCCGTGATAACAACCCTCAAATTTGACGATTTTATCGCGCCCAGTAGCACCCCGAGCTAGGCGAATAGCAGACATCACCGCTTCGGTTCCAGAGTTGACCATGCGTACCACTTCCATGGAAGGCACGGCACCTATCACTTTTTCGGCCAGCTCTATTTCCAACTCAGTAGGCGCTCCGTAACTGGTTCCCAACTCGGCCTGACGTTTAACCGCATCGACAATTTGCGGGTGGGCGTGACCAAAGATAAGCGGTCCCCATGAGAGAACATAATCGACGAACTCATTGCCATCTACGTCCCATACCCGGGCGCCACTGGCTTTCTTAATGAATAGAGGATTGCCTCCCACTGATTTAAAGGCACGTACCGGGCTGTTGACGCCGCCGGGCATGAGCCCACAAGCCTGTTTGAATAATGCTTCCGAACGGTTTCTATTCATTTAAGACTACTTTCCGAATAGGATGGAGAGCTCTTCCTTCAGTTTATCAGGGATCTTTTTTGAGTCAGTCACTACGGCGTTTTGCGCAGCAGAACCACAGGCGCAGGCTCGCTCACCAGTCAGGTCGGGCGCCAGCTCCTTGAGCACCTCCTGTGCCAGTTCAACATTGTTGTGCATGATTTCAAGAACGGCTTCAAGGGTGACGGCCTCTTCCTCTTCTTTCCAGCAATCGTAATCGGTCACCAGTGCCAGGGTGGCGTAACAGACGCCCGCCTCACGGGCCAGCTTAGCTTCCGTGACATTGGTCATACCAATCACATCGACCCCCCATTGCCGGTACACATTGGACTCGGCACGGGTAGAAAACTGGGGACCTTCGATACAAATGTAGGTACCGCCTTCGTGTACCACGGCCCCGGCCCTGCGGGCTGCGTCTCCCAAGGTTTTGGCGGCGTCGAGACAAATGGGGTCAGCCAGCGCCACGTGCCCCACCATACCCGTTGTGAAGAACGTGCCAATGCGACGGTGAGTCCGATCAATAAACTGATGAGGCACGGAGAAATGGCCCGGCTCAAGGGCATCTTTCATGCTCCCGACGGCGCTTATAGAAATGATGCGCTCCACGCCCAGCTTTTTCATGGCAAAAATATTGGCGCGGAAGTTGATCTCGGAGGGAGGGATAAAATGCCCGACCCCGTGCCTAGGAAGAAAAACTATCCGCGTGCCAGATAATTCGCCGACGACCAAGTCGTCCGAGGGCGCACCGAATGGTGTTTCTACAGATACCTTTTCAAGGATGTTCAACTCCTTCATCGAGTACAGACCGCTACCGCCTATCACACCCAGCAAGCTACTCGCCACAACAGCCCCCCCTCAGTAAAAAAAAACCTTTATACTATTGTTTTATATAAACTTATTGAGCCTAAATTGTCAAGACTTTGTGGCAAAAAATTAAGTTAACCCGGAAGGTCGGTGGAAGGATAGATCAGGAAGAAACCCGCCTGATAAGCAACTCGGCAATCTGGACGGCATTGAGCGCTGCCCCCTTCAGGAGGTTATCGGATACCACCCAGAAATTAATAGCATTTTCCCGAGTAAGGTCTTTCCGGATGCGGCCAACTACCACTTCACCCTTTCCAGTAGCCTCGACTGCCAATGGATACTCGTTCTGCTCGGGTACATCAACCACCCGCACACCGGGAAATTCAGACAAAAGCTTTTTGACCGCCTCCGCCGTCATTGGTTGTTCCGTCTCGACGTACACCGCTTCGGAGTGGGAGTAAAACACCGGTACCCGAACCGTGGTTGGCGAAACCTCAATACTCTCATCTCCAAGAATCTTGCGGGTTTCGTTAACCATCTTCATCTCCTCCTTGCTGTATCCATTGTCCAAAAAAACATCGATGTGAGGGAGACAGTTGAAGGCAATCTGGTGCGGGTACACTTTTTTCTCTATCGGCTTTCCATCAAGAACAGCACGGCTCTGCTGTTCAAGTTCTTTGATGGCTTTCTGTCCGGACCCGGAAACGGACTGGTAAGTAGAAACTACCACACGTCGAATACGATACCGGTCTTGAATGGGCTTGAGAGCAACGACCATCTGGATCGTCGAACAATTGGGATTAGCAATAATCTCCAGCTTGTCCCCAAGTGCGTCAGGGTTGACCTCCGGCACAATGAGAGGAACGCCCTTTTCCATCCGCCAAGCACTGCTGTTGTCGATGACAACGCAACCCGATTCTACAGCGATGGGGGCGTACTGCCTGCTCACAGCGCCGCCCGCCGAGAACAAAGCAATATCGATCCCTCTGAAGGAATCTTCGCTCAATTGCCTGACTTCGATGGACCGCCCCTGGTACCGGAGAGTCTGTCCCGCCGACCGAGCGGAGGCCAGCGCAGTCAGACCAGCCACTGGAAAATCGCGCTCCTCCAAGGTAGATAGCATACGCCTTCCAACCGCCCCGGTAGCGCCGACTACCGCTACCTCATAATTTTCTTTTTTATTTAACATGTTCCATAGCTACTTCAAAAGGTTTCATAAACCCTCAAGTTCCTTCACAACCCGGTCGCCCATTTCCTGCGTACTGACCTCGGTCATACCATCGGACATGATGTCGCAGGTACGGATGCCCTGGTTTAGCACCGATTCAACGGCCGACTCGATTTTTGCATTCACTGCTTCCTGGTCAAAAGAATACTTAAACATCATGCCCACCGAGAGGATGGTCGCCAGCGGGTTGGCCAACCCCTTTCCCGCGATATCGGGTGCGCTTCCGTGAATCGGTTCATACATCGCAGTTTCCCCACCAATACTAGCAGAGGGCAGCATACCTATGGATCCTGTGAGCATAGAAGCCTGGTCGCTCAGGATATCTCCAAACATGTTAGTGGTCACGATCACATCGAATTGTTTAGGCGCGCGGACGAGTTGCATTGCACAGTTATCCACGTACATATGGTCGAGGGCAATATCGCTGTATTCCTTATGAAGCTCGGTCACCACCTCGCGCCACAGCCCGGTCGCTTCTAGCACGTTGGCCTTGTCGACGGACATTACCTTTCTATTACGCTTACGGGCCACGTCAAAGGCAACGCGGGCAATACGTAGTATTTCCGGCTCTGTGTAGACCAGCGTGTTGATGCCCCTTCGGGTTCTGTCTGCCTGAATTTCGATCCCCCTGGGTTCCCCAAAATAAATACCGCCTGTAAGCTCACGCACAACCAGGATATCGAGATTTTCGACCACCTCCCGCTTCAAGGTGGAGGCGTCAACCAAGGCGGGAAAAACTCGCGCCGGACGCAGGTTGGCGTAAAGCTTGAGGCTGGATCGCAAACCAAGCAAAGCTCGTTCAGGACGTAGGGAAAAATCGAGTTGTTCCCATCGAGGACCACCCACAGCCCCAAGTAGAACAGCATCTGCCTCCTGAGCTGCCTTGAGAGAAGCCTTAGGCAGAGGGTGCCCTTCCGCTTCATACCCGGCACCACCTACCGGCACCTCATTTAACGTTAACTTGATCCCCAGATTTTTCTCTAGAACCCGCAGAACCTTGACCGCCTCCTGTACTACTTCAGGTCCAATGCCATCGCCGGGCAGTAAGGCAAGAGTGATTTTATTTTCCATATCTCGTTTCTTTCATAATATTTAAAGGTGCTACCGCAAGCGGTTATAGTGGATGATAAAATTTTATTTGACCCACACGTAGTAGGCATTAAAAATAAATTTCCTTGTGCGAATGAAAGGCCAAGATTAACCAAAGGGAATGCTAGGCGCAAGGAGAAAGGGGGAAATCCAGTTGAAATTATTTCTTTTTTTCGTATCCTAAGCACGCTGGCGAATGCAGGGGAATGGCTCTGGACCCCCAACCGTCCGCCGGAACCTCCAAACCTAAAAATCTTTCTGTGAATTTGTGATCAACGGCAAACACATCACTGTGGTCATGCCGGCCTACAATGCCGAATTGACCCTAAAAAAAACCTACGACGAAATCCCCCACGACATCGTCGATGACATCATCCTCACCGACGATGCCAGCCAGGACCGCACGGCCGAGGTGTCACAAAAGCTCAATATCAGGACCACCATACACTCAGAAAACAAGGGCTATGGGGGCAACCAGAAAACCTGTTATCAGGAAGCACTGAATATCGGGTCTGACATCGTTATCATGCTCCACCCCGATTACCAGTACACACCCAAATTGATCACAGCGATGGTTTCAACAATCGCTTATGGGGTATTCGATGCGATGATCGGTTCGCGCATCCTCGGCAACAAAGCGCTGGAAGGGGGAATGCCGCTCTATAAATACGTATCGAACCGATTCCTGACGACTGCAGAAAATCTCCTCATCCAACAAAAGTTATCGGAATATCATAGCGGATACCGGGCATTCAGTGCGGAAGTCCTCGAATCTATCCCTCTTTTGGAAAATTCTGACGATTTCGTGTTCGACAACGAAATGCTTTTACAGATAATGTATTTTGGCTTTAGCGTGGGGGAAGTATCATGTCCGGCCAAGTACTTTGAGGAAGCCTCATCAATCGGACTCAGCCGAAGTGTAATTTACGGACTCGGTGTTATGTCTACCGCCATGAAATATTTTCTTTCTAAGCGAGGGAGCAAGCGATACGCAATCTTCAATCCGGACGGAAAAAAACTCACTCCACGAGGGAATTTGTAACGGATTCCATATTTTTCAAACCTATTTTAACTGGGGTTGGAAAATCACAAAAAACGCGGAAGAAGCCCCGAGCTAAACAATAATAATATCATTTAAAACAACTATTTATAGCATATTTCCTATAAAGTAACTTAGGGGTCACTTGTAAAAATCCACCAACTTACTCGCCTGCCGGTCGGCGTGAAATGAACTGCGGACCAGCGGACCCGCCTCCACATGGCTAAGTCCCAGCGATTCGCCTATGGCTTTGTACTCGGCGAAAGTATCGGGATGAATATACTCCATCACTTCAGGGTGACGTGTGGACGGACGCAGGTATTGCCCGAGCGACAGAATATGACATCCGGATTCCACCAGGTGGCGCATGGTACTGATAACCTCTTCCCGCTTCTCCCCGAACCCCAGCATGAGACTACTTTTAGTGACTAGCCCCATCCTTGACGCGGTCTTTAATGTATCAAGCGACCACGAATAACGACACTGAGGTCGTACAACAGCCTGCAGAGAAGCCACAGTCTCCAGGTTATGCGCAAGCACATCGGGAGCGGCCTCGCATACCTTTTCGATGAAGGGAAGCTCCCCCTTAAAGTCGGGGATCAGGGCCTCAACTTTCATTTGCGGACATTTTTGTTTCACCCGCCGCACAGTCTCCGCCCAGATTTCCGCTCCGCCATCCGGCAGGTCGTCTCGGTCAACGGAAGTGATGACAGTATATTTAAGGTCTAATGCGGACAGCATTTCTGCAACCTCCGCTGGTTCATCCTGCCGGGGCTGACGCATGTGCCCAGTTGGCACGTCACAAAAACGACAAGCACGGGTGCAGGTATCCCCTAGAATCATGAGCGTGAGCGTTCCAGCATCCCAGCAACTGCCTATGTTGGGACAAGAAGCCGACTCGCAAACCGTGTGAAGTCCGTGCTGACGAGTAAGTGATTTCAAGCGAAAATAGTTTTCACCACGCGACAGGGAAACCTTGAGCCATTCAGGAAGGCGCCTCATAGATACCGGGGAGATGGGGTCTCTTTCACAATCAAAAGTAGTGTATACTTGACATGTTACGGAACAAATTTATTCAGTACTAGTGGGAACTGACCACCCTAACTCATTCTCATCATTTTTCTAGTCCTAGAGGCATCAGCGCCGGAGATGCTATTTTATCACCTCAAAAATACTGTCCTGGTCGTTTTAAAATGAACTAAGTAGATTCCACCCATCAGTCCACAAA
>CAZVZT010000075.1:0-6262 GCA_964631515.1 uncultured Nitrospinaceae bacterium | reverse complement strand
GCCGATGTATCAATCGCCACCCTTTCCTCATCAGTCAGTTGCAACTGGATCACCTGTTCGATACCAGTAATGCCTAGCGTAACGGGAACTCCGAAGAAAATCCCATCCCAGCCGTATTCGCCTTCCAGGTAGGCTGTGCAGGGCAGCATCCTCTTTTTATCGAGAAGTATCGCTTCAATCATTTTGACGGCTGAAGCTCCCGGGGAAAGAAAGGCACTTCCCTTCTTGAGGAGACCGACGATTTCAGCACCACCCTTGCGAGTACGATCGACCAAACGGTCGATCCGTTCCTTGCTCATCAGGTCAGTGATGGAAATACCGGAAACGGTTGTGTACCGAGGCATGGGAACCATTGAATCACCATGCCCCCCCAGTACCATTGCATCGACGTCGACCAAGGAACATTTGAGCTCAAGGGAAACAAAGGTTCTAAATCGCGCCGAGTCGAGAACTCCTGCCATGCCCATGATACGGTGCTTGGGCAAACCGGAAACCTGCTTGGCGACGTAAACCATCGCATCTAATGGGTTAGAAACAACGATGATAAGTGGATTGGAAGAGTATTTGATGATCTCCTCGGTCACCATCTTGACGATTTTAGCGTTGGTCTTCAGCAGGTCGCCTCGATCTTGCCCAGGCTTGCGCGGAAGGCCAGCGGTGATGACCACGACGTCGGAATTAGCGGTATCCTTATAATCGTTGGTACCCGTAACGATGCTGTCAAACACCTGCAGGCATCCGGATTGCTGGAGGTCCAGAGCCTTGCCCTGAGGTAGCCCCTCAACAATATCGATAATGACCACGTTGCCCAAGTTTTTATAAGCCTCCAGTTGGGCAACCGTAGTACCCACCTGACCAGCGCCAACAACTGTTATCTTATTGCGTGCGGTTCCCATAGCAGGCTTCTTCCTTCAAGTCCTGAAATAATATCAACCAACCTTAATCGAGTTTTTCTTTTAACTGGTTTTCCACCACATTACTGAACTCAGCGTTCAACCTCTTCGGAAAGACACAACCTTCCTGTGAGCTCGTTTGCGGATTGAGGTAAACTAAGTTATTGTTCCCTAACTTGTCAAGCAATTTTGCGGCGAACAAGAAGAAGCCTTCCGACTATGAATCCCTCGCCCCAACCACACCAGTTTGGAATTGATTTCGAGTCTATTCCCTCCTTCCCGGAGGATGCGGCAGACTTGCCTACGTATTACACCGTTCTTAAAAATGTACTGAAACTGGAGCGTGATAAAATTAAGTGTTTTCATCGAGCCGGTGCAGGCGGGCGCGAGGTAATTCAAGCACACACCTCCCTAATCGATACGGTACTACGCTATCTCATCTTGTCGCTGGCTTCCCGGAGAAAGCCCGCAGCCGAAGTGCTTTTGGAAGAGTTTTCACTGGTCGCGGTTGGGGGGTACGGACGCGGCGAATTGAACCCGTTCTCTGATATTGACCTCCTGTTTCTCCGTCCCAAGAACATCCACCGGGCTACCGACTTACTGATTCAGGATTCCATTCCCGCCTTCTGGGGCCTTGGACTGGAAGTGGGACAAAGTTGCCGGACGTTACAGGATTGCCTTAGTTGGGCCCAAAAAGATCTCACCATCAAAACGTCTATGATCGAAACTAGGTTTTTGATTGGTAGTTCTTCCAAATATGAAAAGTTCCACCAATCTATTGGGAAAAACATACTGAGAAAAAATATCAATGAGTTTCTGGATGGCAAGGCGCGGGAAAAAGCTCTGCGTTATAAAGGCAGGGGCGGACTGGGAAGCAATCCAGAACCCAATATCAAGGAAGATGCAGGCGGATTGCGCGACTACCATACCGCGCTCTGGGCCGTGGCAGTTCGGTTTGGATGTCTGTCTTTTAGAGAGATTCCCCGCGACGACATAATCTCGGCAGAAGAACTGGACATCCTGGACCGGTCGCTCGATTTTTCTCTACGCGTACGCAACGAACTCCATTACCTGAAAAACAAGAAAATAGATACCCTCACCCGCGAGACTCAAAAAGACGTCAGCACAAACCTTGGGTACAACGAACCCAATGAGGTGCACCGGGTCGAGCGCTTCATGCGCGACTATTTCCTACATGCCACCAATATTCATCAGTATTCTGAAATTATTTTTCAGCGCTGTATCGAAACCCAGCGTACCATCCGAAAAGTAATCTCAGCGCTCACAAAAAAAAATCTAGGGCACGGATTCCACGCCGAAGATGGAACCCTAACGACGGAAAACCTGGACCCCAGCCCTTTGTTTGAGAAAAATCCAGAACTGATCCTTCACGCGTTCGAGTTGTGTCGTAAGCACAATATCAAACCCACTTTTCAGATCACTCGGCAAATTCGACGGCATAAACATTTGCTGGATGAAACATTCCTGAAAAAAAAAGGCGCCAAGAAATTCCTTTTCTCCATTCTAGAAAATCCTCTATCAGAGAAACACCTGCGACTCACGCACGAAGTCGGTGTCCTGGGCCAACTTCTTCCCGAGTTTGGGCGCTCCCACTGCCGCGTGAGCTACGATTTTTATCACCGGTATACCGCAGACGAACACTCTCTTCGGATGATCCGGTTTCTTGAAGAATTAGAAAGCAAGCCTAAGCCTCATCTTGCAGAGCTATCGGAAATATATAACCACCTCGCCCAAAAAACTTTACTCAAGTTTTCAGCACTGCTTCAATCTATCGGCAAAGACCAGCGGGGCGGGGGAACAGAAGAGAGAAAAAAAGTTCTATCGTTGACCACGGCACGCCTCGGCCTTGAAGACGGGGAAACAAGAGCTGTCGATTTTCTAATCGAAAATGCCTACCTAATGATAGAGACCGCCTTGCACAAAGATATCCATCAACCAGCCGTGATCGAATCGTTCGCTAAAACTATCAAGACCTCGGAGTACTTGGATCTACTTTATCTATTCAGTTATGCTGAACTCAGAGCCGTCGCACCCAATACTTGGAACTCCTGGAAAAAAATGCTTTTTTCCGAGCTCTACAAAAGTACCCACGATTATTTCAAACAACCCGAATCCCTGCATTCACGGCCGCTGATCACATGGGTGGAGATATACAAGGCTCTACACTGGGAATTCCCGCCGGAAGAAATGGAGTTTCATTTCAGGCAAATGCCCGAGGACTATCTGGCAACCGTTCGCCCCGAAGAGGCAGCACTGCACATGCGCCTCATCCGCTCCCTTAAAAACAAGCTATTCATCTTCAACCACGGCTACAACGAGGTGGGAAAATTTCACCACGTTGTTCTGTGCTGTTCCTCAAAGTTTGAAGCCTTCAAAATTCTGGTGGGCACCCTCACCTCCAGAAATATAAACATACTCGGAACGCAGATTTATCTGCGAAAGGACGGGATTGTAATCATTTCCACTCAGGCAGAGGAAACGAAATGGCTTAACGACAACGAGATAGAAGTATGGAAAAACGTCAACAGCAACCTTAGGGAAATTTTCGAGGAACGGAAAGACTTGCACGCACTGCTTACAGGACGAACCCGTTACATCTCATCAGAGAAACAACGGGAGGCAATCGTTCCAAAAGTCCAAATCGACAATACCGGCAATTCCAGTTTTTCCGTCATTCGCATTGAAGCTCGCGACCATATCGGCATGCTATACAAAATCGCCAAGGTCTTCTCCGATTTCAGCATCCAAGTCCATAGCGCAAAAATTTCCACCCAAGGCGGACGTGGAATCGACATCTTTTACGTATCCCTGAGAAACCAGAAGATCACGTTCGATAAACTAATTCTCCGGATTAAAGAACAACTAGTCTCCACCCTATTGCTCGAAAATCCGGAAGACGCCGGTTGAAAAGATCACGCGGAACATGAATTCAGTTCGAAAAATATTTTTACGTGTGGTGGGCCTCCTGCTACTTGGGAGCGGACTCATCGCAGCCAACCATCACTCACCAACCACTGACCTCGAGCTTGGAAAAAAAATCTATCATGATCGGTGCAAGGCCTGCCATGGTGACCGGGGAGACGGTCAAACCTTCGCCGCCAACGCACTGAATCCACCCCCAAAAAACTTCACCACCGTGACTTCCCGAAAGGAACTGACCCGCAAGCGTATGACCCGCTCTATCACCCAGGGGCGCCCTGGCACCGCCATGATGCCTTGGAAAGATGTATTGTCCCCCAATGAAATCAAGGTTGTGGTGAGTTATGTTCGGATGACGTTGATGGGATTGGAAGAATGATCACGTAGAGGGAAGGACCTAAAGCTTTTTTAGCTACGGATAAACACAGGTTAGCGCAGATAGACACAAAAACAAGGGTGCTAGATGGCATCCAAAATATCACCCCAAGTTCGCCAAAGATCCCGGTTAGATGTATCGAAGGGCCTAGGCTTTGGACCGCAAGGATCACACCTGTTGGTATGCTAATTTGGTAGCTTATTTTTAAACTAGCACTTGCAAAAAGAGCGTGGTTACTGAGATTCCCGTCTCAAGTCTTTAACTTTTTCCCCAGTTTTGATTCCACCGAGGCCATCTTGGACTCCAACCGCCCTTTCTTTCCCTCGCGGTAGTCGATCTTGATGGAACAGGTGATGCGCCGGCAATCGGACCGCATTTTATCAAAGCATTGTTGCACCACACCCATGACCTCGTCCCATTCCCCTTCCAGAACCGTACCCATGGGATTGAGCCTGTAATCGACACCACTTTCGGAAATAATTTCAAGCGAGCGACTAACATAATCGCTCACGCTTTCCCCCTTATCCATTGGGGACATGCTGAATTCGAGAAGCACCACGATATTAATCTCCCTATAAAAATTTTCCTTGCATTTTAAGGCTATGATGTGAAATCATCAACCGTTCCCATTCGAAATCCCAGTGGATTGTCGAAAATCCAAGTAAAGGCGGTATGGCTTTTTGGCCAAGATTCAGGACCTTCGTCACAAAATAGACCTAATAGACGATCAGTTGCTAAAGCTGATCAACCGGCGCGGCAAACTTGCCATTCAAATCGGGCAGGAGAAGTCCAAAAAAGGCAGCCCCTCTCATTTTCATGTGCCGCACCGGGAACGCGAAATTATCGACCGGATCCAGCATAGCAATGCAGGTCCCTTCCCCGGTGAATCGCTCGAGCACGTATTCCGTGAAATCTTCTCTGCAACCCTTGCGTTGGAAAAACCTTTGCGCATTGGGTTCCTCGGCCCTGAAACCACCTTCAGTCATCAGGCGGCAATCAAGCACTTCGGCCACTCGGCAAAATTCATCCCGCACACCACTATAGAATCTGTTTTCCGTCAAGTCGAGCAGGGTTTGTGCGACTATGGCGTAGTCCCGGTAGAAAATTCTACTGAAGGGGTAATTAACCTTACGCTTGATTGTTTCGTCGATTCGCCCGTCTTAATCTGTGGCGAAATCAAGAGCACGATTGCGCTTTACCTATTGTCGAAAACGGGTGATCTGAAAAAAATAAAAACCGTCTACTCCCATCCACAGCCTCTAGGGCAATGCCGCCATTGGTTAAATCAGAATCTACCTGCGGTCAAACAGGTTCCTGCATCGAGCACAGCCAATGCGGCCGAAATGGCGGCCAAGCGACCCACCTCCGCCGCCATCTCAGGAAAACTTGCCGCCGATGTATACCAACTGAACCTCATCGCAGAGAACATTCAGGATCGGGCAAAAAATTTCACGCGGTTTCTGGTCATTGGAAAAGACGAAGCTAAAAAGGCTAAACACAACAGAACTTCTCTCATGTTCTCTATTCGAGATGAGGCAGGTTCACTGCTCAAAGTTCTACATTTATTCGCCCGCAACAAGATCAATCTGACAAAAATCGAGTCCCGTCCGCTCAAGGATCGACCTTGGGAATACCTATTCTATATCGATCTGGAAGGGCACACCCAAGATCCCCTAGTCCATAAGTCCTTAGCATCTCTTAAAAAAATGTGTCTATTTTTAAGAGTGCTAGGTTCTTACCCGAGAAAGGCTTAGAGAAATATGAAGACGTTCGACCGCGCATGCATTATCGGCGTAGGCCTTCTGGGCGGTTCGCTGGCCAAGGCCATGCGACAGCGCGGGCTGGTCAAAACCTTGGTCGGCCACGGACGAAACCGTTCCAATCTGGAAGAAGCTAAGAAGCTGGGTATCATCGACAGTTTCGAGGTTGACATCCAGTCGGCGGTGAAAGAAGCGGACCTGGTAGTCCTGTGTGCTCCGGTACAAGCCATCGGACCGCTTGTGCGTAGAATGGCGCCGTCCCTCAAGGCGGGGTGCTTGGTCACCGATGTCGG
>CAZVZT010000074.1:0-6314 GCA_964631515.1 uncultured Nitrospinaceae bacterium | reverse complement strand
TGAAAAGAAAAAGCCGGCAGGACCTACATCCTGCCGGCTTTATTTAATTCCAACTAACACAACCGAACCGTGAAACGGAAACCCCCGCTTCAGGCCAGTCGCTTTAATGCTTACTTCAAGGTACCGTGGTATGCACCGCACTGAGCATTAGACACCAGCGGCTCATTCATGAACGGCTGCCCGAGCGGGCCTTTGGCCCGGCTCTGGTTCATCTGCTTGCGATACACGTCGTCAGAGTTTTCACCTTGACAGTCATTGGGAACCAACCCATGAACCTGGGCTTCTTCTACTGTTCTGGCTGCTTTCCAGGACTGCTCGGTCTGGGACTGACCCCACTGGAAGTCTTCTCCGCCGCCGCTACCGGCGTTGCTGAGAGATCGACCCGCACCGGATGCCAGATCAACATTGGCTGTATGCGCGCGGGCAGAAGCTCCGATTTGCATCTGTGTCCGGAATGCCGGACCCGAGGTTCTTGGACTCATGATGCTCTGATCCGCTTGCCCGTAGGCACCTGGGACCATGTCGTCGGCGCTGGCCATGCTCAGCGAGAACACTGCTACTAATGCGACAACTAATGCAATTCCAATTGACTTTCTCATTCGTACGCCTCCCCTGAAAATGATTACTAAAGTAAACCCGGTCTTACCTGATCAACAAAAACGTGGAACCTACATCTGCTTCTGCTTCCGAGTTCGTTTTAGCCGCCTCCCATCAGCTACTTCCGTTATCGGTATACTTATTAACTCTGCGGGTTACTTGTTTCTCACCCGTAGTCCTTTTACCTATGTAGTGTCAGAATTTATTATTTTGTGAGCTGTTTGTCAACACAAAAAACCGGTTTAAAGCACCCATAAAAAGCGGGGGTATACCGTGACTTATAGAGACGCACCACCAGGTTACTTGATAAAAATGTTTGATTTATAAAGGCTTATATTAAATAAAGGGGATTTCTTTGTTTTTTTTGCTTGTTTGAGGGAATACCCCTATCAGGGTAAGAAAATATCCCCCTTTTTTTCAATTTAAAGGGAGTTGGACAGGTAGGCTCGTTCCTCTTATAATGCGACAAAAATATTTTATCCTGGGTACCAGATGCCGAGAACAGATCCCAAATATGTCTGAAAAAAAGAGATTTTTTACTGTTGATGAAGCCAATGCGGTGGTACCCCTGTTGCTGGAGGATGTCCCTCGACTGCAGGAATTACTGCAGAGCCTGACCCGGAACTTTCCAGATGTAAAACAAGCCAGGGATAACGCTCAGTGGAACGGGGGAAGCATCCAGGGAGTCGACTACCTGAGTTGCGTGCTGCAACTCAATTACATGATGGGGAACCTGGAATCCAAGGGATGTATCTTGAAGGGGATACCTGAGGGGCTGGTGGATTTCCCTTCTCTTCGTGACGGGAAGGAAGTTTATTTATGCTGGAAAGCCCCCGAGAAGCGAATCGAGTTCTACCATGATATTCATGCTGGGTTTGCTGGACGTCAACGCATCTAACGTCTTGTGCGCTTATGATTTTTTTTCTTCCCGGATCATTCTTCGAACGGCCTTCACGAGTTTTGCATTTCCCACCACCGCATTTCCGTAATTGATTCCGGACCGGTTGCCGGTGAAATTGGCGAATTCTCCCCCCGCCTCCCGAACCAGAATTTTACAAGGCGCGAAGTCCCAGGTATAAGCCCACGGATCGACCATCACATCGACCGCGCCACGAACAGCCATCAGGTGGCCGAAGGCATCGGGGTACGTTCGCACGATTTCGGCTCCGCGGTGAAGTTGGTTGAACAGACGCATGCATTTTTTTTCCTTGAAGCAATACAGATCGGCAGTGGCGACGGTGGCCCCCCTCAACCGACCGTGGGAGGAAACGTTGAGTTTTCGGTTGCCGCAGTAGGCCCCATGTCCTTGAACCGCCCACGCAGTTTCTCCGAGTGCCGGGAGAGAAATGATACCCAGCACGGGCTCCCCCTTGTGCAGCAGGGCGATGAGCGAAGCAAACATAGGCAGGCCGCGAATGAACGAACGCGTTCCATCGATCGGGTCGATGGTCCAGACCCATTCTGATCCTGCGCCGTCTTCCCCAAACTCTTCCCCGATGATTCCATGGTCTGGAAAGGCCCTTGTAATTTTCTTTCTCAGAATTTCTTCCACCTTGCGATCGGCAATGGTGACCGGGCTCTGGTCGGGCTTGGTTTCAACGTTGATTTCTGTGCGAAACCACTTCAACACCTCGGTGTTGGATGCTTTTAAATAAGAGAGCGCGGCGTCTTTGGCTTCCAGTAGATCCATGTTTTTTCCTTAAAATTCAGGGTGTTTCCTTTATAGCAAATGGCCCGGGTAGTGTCGATGCATTAACTCGGGGTCCCACGTAAATTTAAACAATTGCTTTTAGAATCTTTTAAAATATAATCGGACGCTTACAAAAGTTTATGGGATATAGCAATGAAAGATAAGCACTTAATGATCGGTATCATCGGATGTTTCGCAATCGTCATTCTTTTTTGTTTGCTGGTGGTGTGGGAGATTAAAAAATCGATTGACCACTCTGCAAATGTCCGGCTCCTTGCCAGCAAGGTAAAAAAATCGGTAGTCGAGGATAATCGGGACTTCAGCATCTATGAGACGATGGTCGGAGAAGATGGACGGGAAATGATCCTGATTCCTGAGGGTGTTTTTACACGCGGGGCCGACAGCGGCGGTTTCGACGAAAAACCCCAACAGGAAATCTACCTCGATGCTTTTTACGTGGACAAGTACGAGGTGTCGGTCAAGGACTACAATCTGTACCGTAGAAGCACAAACTACGTTAAACCCTCGTATCCTTTCTTCCAGGGTGATGCGAAGATCCTCGAGACGCCCAACTTTCCGGTCGTCGGAGTTTCCTGGTACGATGCGGTTAACTACTGCAAATGGGGGTACAAGCGCCTCTTAACCGAGGCGGAGTGGGAAAAAGCGGCCCGGGGAACCCATGGGCTCACTTATCCTTGGGGTAATTCGTTTTTGGACAAGCGTGCCAATATCGCCGGGTCGCAGGACGGACACCAGTACATGGCCCCGATTGGGAGCTTTCCCATGGGAAGAAGCGTCTACGGGGTTTATGACATGGCCGGGAACGTTTCTGAATGGGTCGGGGACTGGTACGACCAATTTTACTATCAAACGGCTCCTTTGATGAATCCGACCGGAGCCGAAAACAAAAAGAACCGGATTTTCCGTGGAGGTTCATGGGACTCGCGCAAAGTTGATATCCGTGCGGCCAAACGGTTTGCGGCTTCCGAAGGACGAAAGGACGCCGTCCTCGGGTTCCGGTGCGGTAAATCCAAGGAGAAAGACAAATAACCGAGCCGAAAATAGGACTCACGTAGCAGAGCAAGAAAACGCCCTCTTTATCGTACAGCCAAAATTGCCTTTTTAGGTGGGGACGGGAAAGGGCGGTTACGCTACTCCTCACCTTAGGAAGGTTGAGAACGGCCTGTCACCACAGCGGGAACCGAGGGTACCTGCTGGTCTAAAAAAAAGTCGGGTACCCACTTTCGACAACAATCACTGACCCAATTTTTTTTAAGGTTTTCCTCTTTGAATCCCTTCTCCAGACCCTGGATTTTTATTTTCTTTTTCATCTCGGGAGCGACCGGACTCATCTACGAGGTGGTGTGGACGCGACTTTTGACCCAGGTGATGGGGAACACGCATTACTCCATCGCCACCGTGCTGACCGTGTTCATGGCCGGACTCGCCCTGGGCAGTTATCTCGGTGGGCGCCTGATTGATAAAGGAGGGAATCCGCTTGCCACGTATGCAATTCTTGAGGGAGCTATTGGCATCTACTGCCTGTTGGTTCCCTTTATGATCGACTGGGCCTCTCCGCTGTTTAAGTGGGTATACCAGACGCAAACGGAGTCCTACACACAGGCCAGCCTGTACCGTTTTTGGATTTGTGGAGCGATCCTCTTGGTTCCCACCACGTTTATGGGGGCAACACTTCCTGTGCTGAGCAAGTACGTTTCCCGCGATTCGGCGTTTATCGGTCGTGACGTGGGTACGTTGTACTCGTTAAACACCTTCGGTGCGGTTTTCGGAGCGTTATCAAGCGCATTTCTACTCATGCGTCTCTGGGGCATTCAGGCGACAATCTGGTTCGCTGCTGCATTTAACGTGGGCATTGCGGTGGTCATCTTTCTTCTCTTTCGGCCGTATCTGGGCCGGGAGAAACCGCTGGAGTCAGCACCTGAAACTGAGGAACCGGAACCGGTCTGGGTAAAGGGGGGCGTAATCCTGATTCTTCTGGCATTTTGTTTTTCTGGATTGTGCGCTCTGACCTACCAGGTGGCATGGAATAGGATTTTATCTCTCCTTCTGGGATCTTCGATCTATGCGTTCAGCCTCATCCTCACCACGTTCATTTTAGGGCTTGCGCTTGGGACGGTACTGTTTTCGCGCTGGGTCAACCGGTTTAAGGATCCGCTCAAGGTTTTTGGTCTCCTGCAAGCGGGAATAGGTATTTCTGCCCTAGCGGCGCTTCCTCTGTTTGGTGAGATTCCTTTTATCAATCGATGGGTTTACCAGAACTGGAGTCTGGAGTTTGTCTCCATCCAGTGGTCTATTTTTCTTGTCATATTCTCGCTTTTGTTTGTGCCTACATTTCTCATGGGCGGACAGTTCCCGGTTGTGATCCGGCTTGTTGCCCGGAACCTCGAGACGTTGGGGCATTCGATCGGTAAGGTCTACGCCGCCAACACCGTGGGCACGATCATAGGATCGTTTCTGGCCGGGTTTGTTCTGATACCGTGGCTGGGCATACAGAACACCATTCTTTTTGCGGTAGCGTTCAACCTTCTGGTCGGGACGGGACTTTTGTTAATGTCCCCGGGTTTTTCGTTCAATCTTAAGATGTACGCGCTGCCCGCGGTTCTTGTCCTGTGTGTTCTGGGTGCTCAGACGATAGAGCCCTGGAACAAGTCGGTTATTTCCAGCGGTTCCTACATGCCTTATCGGATTGACGACTTGGTCGAGGCGGAGGAAAAGAAGAACAAGATACTCTTTTACCGGGAAGGCGTTCACACGACCGTCACGACCGAGCTTGCGGTTTCAGGGAATATTTTTCTGCGCGTCAACGGTAAAACCGACGCCTCGCTGGCGATGGACATGCGCACGCAACTGCTTTCCGGATACCTTCCCATGTTGCTGCATGGCCAGCCGAAATCGGCGTTGGTGATCGGGCAGGGGAGCGGTATCACCCTCGGGGCCGTAGAGCAGTTCCCCGTGGACTCAATCGATTTGATCGAAATCTCGTCTGCCGTGATAGAGGGCTCGCGGTTTTTCGATCCATTCAACCACGAGGCTCTGGACGATCCACGGGTGAAGCTCATCGTTGCAGACGGAAGGAACCACGTGGCCTTGGCTGACCAGAAATATGACGTGATCATTTCAGAGCCGTCCAATCCCTGGATCTCGGGCGTGGGTGCTCTTTTTACGGCCGACTTCTTCGAGTTATTGAAAAAAAGACTGAATCCTGGAGGGGTGGCGTGTATCTGGGTGCACACCAACATGAGTCCGCTAAGTTTCAAGTCAGTTGCGCGTACGTTTAGCGAAAGTTTTGGTCATGTGACTATGTGGGAGTCGATCGTTGGTGATGATTACCTGCTGATAGGGTCGGACCGGGAGTACCGGTTTTCTTACGAAAAGGCGGCGGAACTTCTATCTGATGAGAGACGTAATAAGGACCTTCGTGAGATAGGAGTGTTCACTGTGCGCGACCTGATGAGTCTTATGATTATGAATCGGGAACGGATACTCGAGTTCAGCGAGGGAGCCCCTATCCACAACGATGATAATTCGCTCTTGGAATTCAACGCACCACGATATATATACAAGGATGAACGGGATATTCTAGTACGCCAACTCACACCGTTTGCCCGGGTCGATTCTTCGCTTATCCGGTTTGACTATTTGAATGAAAAAAGTCGTTCGGATGTTTTGCAGGAAATCGAATCGGTAGAGCGGTCGGAAAGTCAGATATCCGAGATCAAGCGCAGGAGCCGCGTTGACGGATTGTTGCAGCGAGCAGAAGAGGCGTTTGGGGCAGGCAACCCGGATCGCGCAGTCGAGTTTTACGAAGAAATTCTCAAAAAGGATCGAGACCATGTGTTGGCCTGGCTTAACCTCGGGAATGTTCTTAGGAGCTTGGAGCGTCTCGATGAGGCTGAGGTTGCGTATCGCCGGACGTTAGAAATCAATCCATATTATATCTTTGGGAATATCGCTCTGGCCCAACTTTATTTAACGGTGAAGCAGCCGGAGAGGGCGGTGGAAGTAC
>CAZVZT010000073.1:0-6330 GCA_964631515.1 uncultured Nitrospinaceae bacterium | reverse complement strand
AACTCGAAAACTGGATCGATGTGCAGAGTGAAAGTTCTTCCGCGCGACTCGAAAGGATGCGCTATTTTGTACAGGCTTTGAACTTCCAGCCTGCTCGGGAGCCGCCAGTCGGAATATCCACCCAACTTGTTCGCGTTTAGCTTTTCAATATATTCGTTCGCTTCATACCAACTGATGTAGTTTCCCGTCTCCGGATAGGCGTAGCTTTCCTGCCACATCAATCCCGTAAGCGTATCGGTGATCGTCTCGTCCTCGTTGTCCCTGAAACGCCCTTCCATAAGTTACCTTCGGTCATTTCTTATGGTACCAAGAAAGTTTATTCCTTCAAACCGATACCCGCACCCCTCCACATCGGGTTGTGTCTGCGGATAGCGGTGGCAAAGGAGCGGTTTTTCTTCGGGACGGGCGTGAGCTTGGCACTGATTTTCCGGCCCAAGCTGCTTGCACGGAATACCCATCGAATAAAACAGCTGGTTCTTTTCCACGTCCTCCCCGGCGACGTGGATACCGCGGTAACTCAGATAGAGCTCCAGTTCCTTGAGGCTCCCGTGCTGGCGCAGGGCGACGTCCCTAACAGCGGTGATGTTCACGGTCTTGCAACATTCACCACATTGATTGCATTCTCCGGTTCGTATCAGCATAAAGTCGGTCCACAGCCAGAATTTTGGTTATCAACCAATCATCCTTTCCTCTTCGCATCCCATTGGAGTAGTGTTTTTCTCAGCCCTCTCACCTCGGATTGGAAAAATTCGGGGTGGAACCACAAAGAATTGCCTCCTGCGTTTTTCAGGTACCACAAAATTTTAACATCAACCTATACTTCCAATACTCTAGTATTTTTGACTTTAGGTCTCAAGAAGTTAACGGGGGGTTCCAGTGAGAGGCCAGAGGTGGGTTCACCCAATGAATTATTTTTTCCTTTTTTTTGTTTTTTTAGGCGGCGCTTCGTAAGAGGCACTGATAGTGGTATGAATACCACCGCGCACGTTGAAGTCACCCTCAATTTCCATCCACCGGGGACGGCAGACAGCAACCAAATCGTCGAGAATATCGTTGATCACTTTTTCGTGGAATGCGCCCTCATCCCGGTAAGACCATAGGTACTGCTTGAGCGACTTGAGTTCAATACATCGCGTGTCAGGAACGTACCGAATTTCTATCACCGCAAAGTCGGGTTGCCCAGTTTTTGGGCACAAACAGGTGAATTCCGGACACTCCACCTCTATTTCGTAATCCCTATCCGGATGCGGGTTGGTAAAGGTTTCCAACTGCTTAGAAGGTTGTTTTTTCATTATTTAAAAATATCTTATTTTTTTTTCAGGCAACCTTGCTTTTTAAAATTTAAATATTATTTTAAAGATTAGCACTCTTCTAGAGAGAGTGCCAATAGCCTAAATTCGCCGCAACTCTTGCACCAAATCCAACAAAACCTTTTAAATAAAAAGGTTTACAGGGTTTTTGACTAAGATTGGCTCTCGGATCAGGCGGAAATTGTCATTTTGACCAGTTTAACATTTTTTTTACAAAGGAGTAGCAATGAAAATTAGACCGTTGCAAGACCGACTTTTAGTTCAACCCATTCTGGAGAAGGAAGTTCAAAGAGGCGGCATCATCATTCCTGATTCAGCCAAAGAGAAACCCATAGAAGGCCGGGTGAAGGCTGTCGGCAAAGGCAAGATCGGCGAAGACGGCAAACCCGTCAAGATGGAGATTAAGGTGGGCGACAAGGTTCTCTACAGCAAGTACGGCGGAACCGAGATTAAGGTCGACGGAGAAGATTTACTCCTGATGAGAGAGGATGACGTCCTAGGTATCATCGAAAAGTAATTGGGTCTAATTTCTAGCCTAAACTGTCCGACAATAAATTTTTCATAAAATAAATTTCATTACCTCGAAGGAGAACTGTTTAAATGGCTAAACAAATCGCTTACGACGAAAATGCAAGAAAAAAGATCCTTTCCGGTGTCAACCAGTTGGCAGATACCGTAAAGCTCACACTGGGCCCCAAGGGGCGCAACGTGGTTATCGATAAAAAATTTGGCTCCCCGACCATCACCAAGGACGGTGTAACCGTAGCCAAAGAGATTGAACTTCAAGATCCGTTTGAGAACATGGGCGCACAGATGGTCAACGAGGTCGCCAGCAAGACCAGTGACAATGCCGGCGATGGCACCACCACCGCCACGGTTCTGGCGCAAGCCATTTTCCGGGAAGGCATGAAGAATGTCACCGCGGGGGCCAACCCCATGGACATCAAGCGGGGCATCGAAGATTCGGTCCAAACACTCGTTCCCGAGATACAGAAACTCGCGAAACCCACCAAAAACAAAAATGAAATCGCCCAGATCGGAACTATCTCCGCCAACCACGACACGGCTATCGGAGAAATCATCTCGGAGGCGATGGACAAAGTAGGCAAGGATGGCGTCATCACGGTTGAAGAAGCCAAAAGCATGGACACCTCCCTGGAGATCGTGGAGGGCATGCAGTTCGACCGTGGATACCTTTCCCCCTACTTCGTAACCGACTCGGAGCGGATGGAAGCGGTTCTGGAAGATGCTTACCTCCTGCTGCATGAAAAGAAAATCTCCAACATGAAAGACCTGCTTCCACTTCTGGAGAAAATTGCTAAGGGTGGTAAGCCGCTGATCCTCGTTGCCGAGGACATTGATGGCGAAGCGCTGGCAACCCTGGTCGTTAACAAACTGCGCGGCACCCTGAACGTGTGCGCGGTCAAGGCGCCTGGGTTCGGTGACCGGCGAAAGGACATGCTCAATGACATCGCCACTCTCACCGGCGGCAACGTCATCACCGAAGACATTGGTGTAAAACTTGAAAACGTTGATATAAACGACTTAGGCCAAGCCAAGCGAATCACCGTTGACAAAGAAAACACCGTTATCATTGACGGCAAAGGTAAAGCAGCCGACATCCAGGCACGAGTGAAGCAGATCCGAAACCAAATCGAAGAAACCACCTCCGATTATGACCGGGAGAAGCTTCAGGAGCGGCTGGCAAAACTGGTCGGCGGCGTAGCCATCATCAAAGTCGGCGCAGCCACGGAAACGGAGATGAAGGAAAAGAAAGCCCGCGTGGAAGACGCTCTGCACGCAACCCGGGCCGCGGTTGAAGAGGGAATCATCCCCGGCGGTGGCATCGCCCTGCTGAGGATTGCGTCTGCCCTGGACAAACTAAAGGGTGACCACGATTACCTGTTGGGAGTCAAAATCATCCGGCGGGCAATCGAGGAGCCAATCCGGCAAATCGCCGCCAATGCTGGCGAAGAAGGGACCGTCATTGTCGAAAAGGTAAAAACCCTCAAAGGCAATACCGGCTACGATGCAAAAACTGGAGAATATGTCGATATGATCAAGGCCGGGATCATCGATCCTGCCAAGGTCGCACGCACGGCGCTGCAGAATGCCGCCAGCATCTCCGGACTGCTTCTGACCACGGAAGCCATGATCACCGACCTGCCGGAAGAGAAGGAAGAACATGCGCACGGCCCGGCCGGTGGTGGTATGGGCGGCATGGGTGGTATGGGCGGTATGGGTGGAATGGGTGGTATGGGAGGAATGATGTAACCCATTTCCCTTGTTGAATCTAAACAACTAACCCCGGCCTTCGGGCCGGGGTTTTTTTTTGCCTATTTGAGGATTGCAAACCACCCGCAACCTTCTTTACACTTGCCCCTTGGACATAATCAGGCTGGAACTGGATGAAGGACAAAGGATTCAAATATGAAACAGATTACCCTTGGACTCGACAGGCTCCTAACGGACCCGGAAGCATATCTTCGCGGGAAAACGTTTGGTCTGGTCGTGAACCAGACAAGCCAGACCAGCGACGGATACCCCTCAATCCCCCGACTCTACAGCTTAGACCGGTTCCAACTGACCACCCTGTTTGCGCCCGAGCACGGACTCTACGGCGTGAACCAGGATATGGCCGCCGTTGCCGACCATGTTGATTCCCCCTCGGGTCTTCCCGTAAAGAGCCTTTATGGTACCGACTCCTCTTCGCTCACCCCTTCGCCCGATCTTTTGCGTGGACTCGACAATCTGATATTCGATATCCAAGACGTGGGCTCGCGTTATTACACGTTCATTTACACTCTGGCCAACTGCATGCAGGTCTGCGCCAAAACAGACACGCGCATGATCGTCTGCGACCGCCCGAACCCCATCAACGGTGTGACCGTCGAAGGCAATCTCGTGGGTGGGAAATACCGCTCCTTCGTCGGGCAGTATCCGCTTCCCAACCGCCACGGAATGACAGTGGGCGAACTGGCGAACCTGTACAACAAGCATTTTGAAATCGGTTGCGACCTCACAGTCATTCCCATGCAGGGCTGGAAGCGGACGATGTGGTATGACCAGACCGGCCTTTCCTGGGTTGCCCCATCGCCCAATATGCCTACGCTTTCGACAGCGACCGTGTACCCGGGAATGTGCCTCATCGAGGGAACCCTGCTTTCTGAGGGGCGCGGCACCACCCTACCCTTCGAACAGGTCGGCGCCCCATACATCCAGGCCGAAACACTTTCAGAAACCCTGAATGCAGAAAACCTTCCCGGCTTGTTCTTCCGCCCACACTATTTCAAACCCCAGTTCCAGAAATGGAGCGGCGAGGTCTGCGGCGGAATACAGCTTCATGTGAGAGATCGTGAAGTATTCAAACCTTTCCTGACCGGTATCGCTGTCCTGTGTTCGATAAAAAAACTTCACCCTGAGGCTTTTTCTTGGCGCACTGAGCCATACGAGTTCGTCAGTGACCGTCCAGCCATCGACCTGCTCTACGGAAACTCAACCCTGCGCGAAAAAATGGAATCGGGCAGTATCTGCCTCCAGGAGCTGGAAGCGTCGTGGGATGGGGAGACGGAGGAGTTTCTCCAGAGGCGTGAGGAGTATCTCATTTACTAAGACAACACCCTTATTTCTTCATTTTGTCTGGGGGGCCCTCGACCACTTGAAAAGGTGGAGCAGGAGTAACTCAGCGTATTGGTCACACCGTTTTTGTAGAAGTTACGTCGCTCCAAAGCGACCATAATCAATTTATTTTGGGTCTTCTGGGCATATCAAGAAAATATTCCCTAAGAAGAGTATTCCGATCCCGGCCATACCCCCCTTATACAGGTAATTATTGACCGTGGGTTGAATCTACCCGGCCCGCACCGGTTGTTAAAAAAATTAGCCCCACCTATTGACAAAACAAGAAGCTGTTACTATATTGAGGGATTTGGGCGCGATTTAACTCTATGAGTTTAAAGGAACAACTCCTTTCCGATATGAAAGGGGCTCTGAAGGCAAGAGATGCGCTCAAGCTTAATACCATTCGTGGTCTTAACGCCGAAATCAAAAATCGGGAAATAGACCTCCGCCAAGAGCTGGGGGATGACGAAATCATCCCCATCATTTCCACTCAGATCAAAAAGCGAAAGGAAGCCGCCGCCTTGTTCGACAAAGGAGGTCGCGCTGACCTTTGCGAAAAGGAAAACCAAGAAATGGCCGTCCTGCAGGAATACCTGCCCGAGCAGGTTTCCGAAGAAGACCTGCGGCGGCGGGTCCGGGAAGTGGTGGCCGAGTTGGGAGCCGTGGAGATGAAAGACCTTGGGAAAGTCATGAAAACACTTATCCCGGAATTCAGGGGACGCGCCAACAATAGCGTGGTTAAAAACTTGGTCGCTGAACAACTGGAAAAATAAACGTTTGAGCAGAGCCTGTTGGAATTGCAGACTGCCCAAAAGATATTTTTTAAAAAGAACCCCCTCAGGCTTGACCTCCAGCGAGGATCATTCCTCAAGCCTGATACTACAGGCCCAACTCCTTGGTACACCATATTCCTGAAAACCTAATTGAGGACATTCGCTCTCGCACCGATATTCTGGAAGTCGTCTCGGCGCATGTACTGTTGAAGAAGAGCGGAAAAAACTACAAAGGGCTTTGTCCGTTTCATTCCGAAAAAACCCCTTCGTTTACCGTCAGTCCCGACAAGCAGATTTATCACTGCTTCGGTTGCGGCGCCGGTGGAAACGCGTTCAAGTTTCTCATGGAAATGGAAGACCTACCGTTTCTGGACGTGGTGCGTAAACTGGCTTCCCGCACGGGTGTGGTTCTTCCCACTCAGAAATACGGGAAGCCCGATCCTGCTTCCAGAGAACGGGAACTGCTCCTGGACATCAATCAGAAAGCAGCAGCCTATTTCACCCAACTCCTCAATGATGAGGAGAGCGGGCGGGCCGCACGGGAATACCTTCAGTCCAGAGACTTCCACGATGAAGCTCTACTGGCCGAATATGGGATCGGCTGGGCCATGCCGGGATGGAGAGAC
>CAZVZT010000072.1:0-6419 GCA_964631515.1 uncultured Nitrospinaceae bacterium | reverse complement strand
TGCTTTATATAAAACAAGTCTTCTCAGGAAGGAATCTTACGACGCCATTTACGTGCAAGGTCAAGGACAAAGCCTAGTTCTTCATTTTGCATCAAGCGGGAAAGGAAGCCGTAGCACAAGACACCGACCCCGATGTCTGCGGTCAGGACGATCAATTTAACCCCGGTCGCATCGTTCGGGTCAAAAAAGATGTCATTAAAAAAATAGACAGCGACTCCCATGATACACGAAGCTACCGCAAGCCTGATCGTTGATACAAGGATTTTGCGTCCACCCATCAATCCCAGCCGCTTCCGCAAGTAGTGAATTAAAAGGACCACATTAAATAAGGCTGAGAGTGAAGTTGCTAGTGCGAGCCCACCGTGCTTGAGAGGCCCCATAAAAATCAGGTTTAAAACAATATTAAGGATCATCGAGTAGACCCCTATTTTAGCGGGAGTCTTCGTGTCCTGAAGCGAATAGAAGGCAGGGACCACCACCTTAATTGCGCAGAACGCGCATAACCCAACAGAGTAGTAGAGCAAAGCAATTGCGGTGCCCTCGGTCGAAGAGCGAAGAAACTCCCCCCGTTCCCAGAGGGTGTTGACGATGGGGAACCTAAGCAAAATGAGGCCTACAGTTGCCGGTATGGAGATAAAAAGGATGAGGCGTATCCCAAAAGCTAGCGTCTTGATCATTTCCGGCAATTCCTTGCGTGCTGCTTGTTCCGACAGCATGGGTAAGATTGCCACACCTAGCGCTACACCGAAAACACCTAGTGGCAGCTGGACTAGTCGATTACCAAAATAAAGATATGAGATCGATCCCTCCGGAAGTAGGGACGCGAGAAGGGTATCCACCAGCATGTTGAGTTCGTAAACCGCGAGTCCAAAGATTGCGGGAACCATCAGTTTGCCGATCCTAATGACTTCGGTGTCTTTCCAATTGAATGATGGCATAAACCTGAATCCACGGCGAAAGACTTCGGGAGCCTGACATGCAAACTGAAGAAACCCTCCTGCTAGAACTCCGAATACCAGTCCAAGAATCGGTTCATCCAGTTGCGGTGAGATAAGAAGTGCCGCAGTGATCATGCAGATATTGAGGAGGGCAGGGGTGACGGCAGGGAGAGCGAACACCTTAAAAGTGTTCAAGATCCCCATAAAAAAAACCGCAAGCCCAATGAAAAGAAGGTAAGGGGCCATCCAGCGTGTTAAATGGACGGTAAGATCAAATTTATCGGGCTCATCGATAAATCCTGGTGCAAATATCATGATCACCAATGGTGCGAATACGGCGAGTGCCAGCGAGGAAGTTACCAAGATGGTCAACAAGATATTGAACAGGTTGGCGGTCATGTCCCATGCTTCCCGGTCGCCCCGTTTATTGCGTACCTCGGAAAAAATTGGGATAAAAGCGGCAGTGACCGCTCCTTCGGCAAGGATTTTCCGTTGAACGTTAGGAATGCGGAAAGCGACGAAAAACGCATCTGCTGCCGCAGTTGCGCCGAATTGCATGGCGATAACCAGGTCTCGAAGGAATCCAAGTAGACGGGAAACAAGAGTCATGCTGCCGACGGTGCCCGCCGCCTGGCCGACCTTTCTATTATTTTCCATTGAGCTTAATGAATGCAGGACGGATAAATTGAGGGATGGATTCAAGTTGGCTAGCAACTGCTCGATCAGATATGAGTATACAAAATATCCTTGTAACAGGCGAGTTTATTCGATTTGAAGGGCTTACCCAAAAATGGAAAGCAAACTTCTTTCTAGAAAGGATGGGGGGGGATATCCGCGAGTGTAGCCTATGTTCTCAAGAGAGTGGATCCCGTGGAAAATAGTGAAAAGGCAAACAGGGTCGCCAAAAAATGAACGCCCTTGCGGAGGAGGTAAATCTGCGCTAAATCAACTTATGGACCGTCCACAAAATCCTTGGGACGAAATCGGAACACGGTCATTTCCAAACCAATCTGTTTCTCAGAGACCATGGCTCCACGGCGATACTTAATCCACGGGGTCTGATTTTTGTCAAGCCCGGACAGGACACAGAGGGTGGCGTCTTTCCCGTTCACAGCTTCGATGATGTCGCCCGGCCGGAACCAGCTGTAGCGTCGAAAAGGGCTATAATATCCAATCTTAACGATTTGATATTTACCGACTTCATCCTCCCTTACCGTCAGATCCAGATTATAAATATAACCATCCTGGTACTGCAACCACGCGGCCTCTTCCTCGGTAAGCATCCCGTCCATCGCCTGGGCGGGTTGGGAACTGAGCACCATTGTGCATACAGTCAGAACTGTGGCCAGAGTCTTTGGACAGTGCGAGTGATCAAGGCTGAGATTTGGGAATAATCGCATAAGCTCCTCGAGAATGGGTTAATATCCATGAGGCTACGCCTTAGCACAAACTTAAGACTGGAGAGCTGGAAAAGGTATCCGCTTGGGTCCTCTTTTTTTATAGGATTTGAAGCTCTAGTAGTAGGGGGTCCTCCTATTCCTGACCGCTATATCTGGTAGTATAAAGAACAAGAGCCGCTATATCTTGAGATGCCAGTAAAGTAAAAAAGTTTTAATAATTTTGGATCAGGGCCCGGTTCTCCAGAGTAGTCGTCGACAATGGCGAAACCATACAGAGAAAAAATAAAAAAGGAATGGGTCCCAGGAATGGCTCTGAAAGGAGTTTCCGACCGATGATCGTAGATTTGTATTTAAAGGGAAATCAGGCTGTTGTGGTGGGTGGCGGTAAGGAAGCTGTCCGCAAGCTAGAAGCCCTATTCGCTGAGGATTGTGAAGTAATTGTTATTGCTGAGCGAGTGGTGGATGCAATCCACAACCACGCCAAGAGCGGGAAAATTACTCTCGAGACACGTCGAGTGGAAGGGGGCGATTTTCTGGAGGTCTATGACCGCTTGGTTCTAGTGCTCGCCGTTACTGATGATGACGAGGTCAACCGCAGGGTTGTTCGTGCCGCAAGGGAACGCGGATGCTACGCATATGCTGCTGACGATCCAGAAATAAGTGATTTTGGTCACCCTGCTGTCATCAATATTAAAGATACGATTGCAGTCGCTATTTCTACGGGAGGGAAAAGTCCTCTCATGGCAGGGACTCTGCGAGAAAAAATCGAGCCGATTCTCCAAAATGCGATTGACCGCGTGACCCTTCTTCAAATTCGGCTGCAGGAGCGACTGCGTGTTGCCGCAAAGAAGAAATTATCCAGCACCGAAGCCCGCAAGCAATTCCTCATAACAATACGTGACGATGAAGGCATCAACCGGCTTCTCGAAGAGGATCGATTTAATGATGCCGTATTGCGCGCACAAGAATATTTGGATAACTGGGAGGTAGCCCCATGAAAAATTCAACTCGAAGCGTTACAAATGATACGAAAATCTGACCCACAAGCCATCGCACCCTATTTGAAGGACGCATCCAATTATGCGGAAGGTTCGGCGGAGGAAGTCATTATTCCAGAATCAATCGATGAACTGATCGCTTTTCTGGGAGGCAACAACCGACCCATCACTGTTGCGGGGGCTGGAACCGGGGTGACGGCCTCGCGGATCCCTCAGTCTGGGGTCGTCGTTTCCCTGGAGCGCATCAATAGCATCGGTGAAATCGAGGGTGGAACGGTCGACGTCGGGCCCGCCGTGACCCTGGCTCAACTAAATAAATATCTGGAATCTTCGCCCTATTTTTATCCACCCAATCCGACTGAAACCTTGGCATCCTTCGGCGGAATGCTGGCAACGAATGCTTCAGGGCCGCGGAGTTATAAGTACGGCGTGACCCGCGACTTTGTTCTCGAAGCTGACGTCGTTTTAGCTGATGGAAGAGCCACTGTCTTGCGCCGCGGAATCCCAGCAGAAAAACCGCTGAGACTTTCGGATGGCTCGGAAATATCCCTCCCGGAAGTTTCCTATACGAGCCCCGCGTATAAAAATGCGGCAGGATACTATGTCCGCCCGGGAATGGATTGGCTCGATTTATTCATTGGATCGGAAGGTACTCTGGGAATTCTTACGCGCATTCGGTTGAAGCTGCTTCCGCGTCCGGCTGGATTCATCAGTGGTATTCTGTTTTTTGATACAGAGAATTCTTGCTGGAGCTTGGTTGAAGCGGTGCGCCGGGTTCCGCGTGAACGAATCGATCCCTGCTCGCTTGAATACTTTGATCGGCGTTCGCTTAACCGTCTCCGTAAAAAATTTAACAACATTCCCGAGCGCGCCCACGCAGCACTGTTTTTTGAAAATGACGTGGACCGGATGGAGGATTACGATTCTGGGCTCGAAGCTTGGTTTGAGTTTTTAAGTAGAGAGGGTGTTCTTTTTGACGATTCTTGGTTTGCGCAATCAGCCTCTGATCTAAATCGTTTTTACGAATTTCGACACGAGATTCCCGCCATGTTGAATGAAGAGAACAGTCGGTTTGGACGGGTAAAAATGGGAACTGATATGGCTGTGCCTGAAGAACAGTTTATAGCAATGATGAAGCTTTACAGAGATGAATTGGAGGCGGGGGATTTAGATTATGTGATTTTCGGTCATCTGGGAGACAATCATTTGCACATCAATCTTTTGCCCAACTCAAACCAGATCCAGCAGGCGGAGATTGTCTGCGAGCGGCTGGTAATGAAAATCTTGGAGTGACAAGGCACGGTTTCGGCAGAACATGGTGTTGGTAAATTGAAAAAGAAAATCTTTGCTGAAATGGTCGGTAGTGCAGCACTCAGCGAACTTAAAGCCATCAAAATGGCGCTCGATCCTCGAATGCTTCTTGGTTGCGGAAATATCTTTTAAGTTTTTAAAATTTACTTCCTCACTAAGTCAGACCCAATCTATGTTGACAGTTGCCACAGGTGGAGATAGACTCTTCAAAATTGTACCTTAGGACGGGGCGGATTTTAAAATCGATTTAGTTTTTAGCACCGGATCTGTTGACAGGAGTCCACTTCATGTTGGATTCAGTAAAAAGTCTGGTTCTCAACTATTCGTACGAGCCGCTGCAGTTCTGTAGCGCCAAGCGGGCGATCATTATGGTTCTTACAGGGCGGGCGGAATTTCTGGAAAGCGACGGATTTGTGGTTCGGTCACCTTCGACGACCTTTCGACTACCGGCGGTTATCCGGGTTCTCAAAATGGTAAAGCGCGCCCACCGCAAGGGGGTTTCATTCAGCAAGAAAAATATTTTACGCCGAGATAACTTCACCTGTCAGTATTGTGGGGTCAGTAATCATTCGCTTACGGTTGATCATATTATGCCCAGATCCCGCGGCGGTGAAACCAGCTGGACGAACGTCGTTGTTGCATGCAAACCCTGTAACCTGAAGAAGGGGAGTCAGACTCCTTCGGAAACTGGCATGAAGCTCACTCGTAAGCCCGCCAAGCCCGAATATCAGTGGCCACTGTTTCTCATCCCCACCAGCCACAAATCTCACTTGGAGATATGGCAAAAGTACCTGCCCAAGGTCGCATTTGCCAAATTGTCCCTCAACTGATATTCTCCGCCTAATACAGTTGTTGGCTTTATGTAGATGCCCCTCTCATCCCAAGTCCTCACGGGAATGTCATGGCGAAACCCAAATCCCTGATTCAAATCATTTCTGACGAAGAGTTTCTTCCGCTTGCCCAAGACTCATGCGCCCAGTTTTTTAGTATTTATTCTTTGTTTGAGTCACGTGTCCAGAAAAAACGGGAAATTTCCCGCAAGTTTTACTCTAACCTCACTCAGGAGGCTGAGTTTCTTGAAAGTTTCATGGACGAACACGGAGCGCGAGAGAACAAGAAATGGATTTTTTTCGTGGAATACCTGGCTTCCATCCGCAACCTTTCCATTGCCGCATTTTATACGCGACATCTTCTCGATCGCTATCCGTATTATAACCTTTCGGAACTACCTTCCGCGGTTGCTGGATTTAAGAAGGAAGCCAATGAGACGATCAGTTTTTTAGACCGGTCTATTTTTAATCTGTGCAAGGAGCTTGCTCGAACCGGTACTGAGAACGGATTGAGTGTTCCGCAGAGCCCACAGACTCAAGTCGAATTTATTGACATACAAGCCAACAAGCGACTGCCGCGCAACATTACGGAGGATGAGATTAAGGGGGAAGAAGACCGCATCGTCGATCTGTGCGAAAAGGTACAACATGTTTCCAAGTTGATGACCGATTTAAAAATCAAGAGGACCGGTAAGATCGAAGAACTTAAGCGGGTGGTTCCACAGAAGCTCGATGAGAAACGAGTGCGCTTCTATAAAAACCTTGTACACAATACTCAATCCGATTTTGATACGTACATCAAAAATACCCTGATTGAGCAGGATAATATCGATCTCAAAAAAATGAGGGGATATATTTCCATATCATTACACCTTCTTGAACTCACCTTGTGGCTTACTCATTTTTACGAACGACATGAAGACGAAATCAGGCCTGGCGAAA
>CAZVZT010000071.1:0-6570 GCA_964631515.1 uncultured Nitrospinaceae bacterium | reverse complement strand
TGGGAAGCAGTTTTTTCCCTAGTCAAAAATACTTTAATTCCTTGAAGAACGCGCCGGAAGTGCCGAAACGACAGCTACGGGACACCCACCCATCATTTCTCAGGATTTGCAGGATCCTGGTAAATATTTTTTGGGCTCCCTGTTCAGGCCCAACAGATTCTATGCTAATATGTTGAGTGCGAATGAGATACCTTACCTTTTGGACTAGAAAGACTTTTCTTTTCGAAAACCCACTCCCTGAAATTTATCTCAACAGGAGCCTCCGGAATGACCCCAAAACATAAGGTGGGACTGGAATACCACGGAATTGCAAACGCCAAAGAAGTTTTCTGGAACCTGGCAACGCCCGCCCTGTGCGAGCACATCGTCCAGAACGGGGAAGGAGATCTTGCCCACCTGGGCCCCGTTATCGTGACCACCGGAGAGCATACGGGCCGTTCACCCCACGACAAGTTTGTCGTTAAGGAACCGAGTAGCCAGGACCACATCTGGTGGGATAATAACCGCCCCTTCAGTGTCGAACAGTTTGATGCCCTTCATGGGCGCATTCTCGCCTACCTGCAAAACAAATTGCTCTACGTTCAGGACTGCTGTGCCGGTGCAGACCCGGACAACCAGTTACACATCAGGGTCATCACCGAGACTGCGTGGCACAGCCTATTCGCACGCAACATGTTCCTCCAGGTCAGGGACCTGGAAAGGCTGGCCTCTCCCGACGAGGCGCAGAAGGAAATGGCGAGCATGGGCGTCAAGGGATACCGTGATCCGGAGTTTACAATCATACACGTTCCCGGATTCCTGGCGGTGCCCAGCATTGACGGCACCAATTCGGAAGTTTTCGTCATCGTCGACTATTCTAAAAAGATGGTCCTGATTGGCGGGACGAGTTACGCCGGCGAAATCAAGAAATCCGTGTTCTCAGTGTTGAACTACCTGCTCCCGAAGGAAAACTCGGTCTTATCGATGCACTGTTCGGCCAACATCGGGAAAAACGACGATACAGCCGTCTTTTTCGGCCTCTCGGGCACAGGGAAAACCACGCTTTCCGCCGATCCCAACCGTAAGTTGGTTGGCGATGACGAGCACGGATGGAGTGACAGGGGGGTGTTCAACTTCGAGGGAGGTTGTTACGCCAAGGTAATTCGGCTCTGCAAGGAAGCGGAACCGGAAATCTATCAATGCACGCAGAAATTCGGGACGATCCTGGAAAACGTTATCATGGATCCAAACACGCGCCGGCTCGAGCTGGATAACGCAAGCCTAACGGAAAACACCCGGGCCAGCTACCCGATCAGCCACATCGAAAACTCCATTCCCGACGGCATGGGCGGGCACCCCAAAAACGTAATCATGCTCACCTGCGACGCCCACGGCGTGATGCCCCCGGTTTCCAAGTTGACCCAGGCACAGGCCATGTATCACTTTATCTCGGGTTACACCGCCAAGATCGCGGGAACCGAAAAAGGTCTCAGCCGAGAACCAACCGCTAACTTCAGCACCTGCTTCGGCGCCCCGTTCATGACACTGCATCCGTCAGTCTACGCTGACTTGCTGGGCAAGCTCATCGCCAAGCACAAGGTAGACTGCTGGCTTGTCAATACGGGGTGGACTGCGGGGTCCTACGGGGTAGGACACCGGATCTCAATCGCACATACCCGGGCCATGATCAATGCAATCCTTGAGGGGCACCTCAATGAGGTCCCAACGCACGTGGACCCGATATTTGGGCTACATATCCCTGAGTCGGTCGATAATGTGCCCAAGGATATCCTCACCCCAAGAAAGACCTGGAAACGTGCACAGGACTACGACAAGAGGGCGCGCAAACTGGCGGAAGAATTTGTTGAAAACTTTAAGAAATATGAAGCCAGTGTAACAGAGGAAGTGCTTGCCGCCAGTCCCAAACCCACAGCCTCCCACGGAAAAACTCAAGGCAAAATTCAAAAGTTGAGAGGCTAACCCAACGATCTCTCAGGCGGGCGGAGGTTCCACCCACCGACAGACAGGCTTGAAGGCTTTTGGAGGACACCGGCCATTGGAAGACCTACCACGCATCGCCATTACAATGGGCGACCCTGCCGGTGTCGGCCCTGAAATCATCGTCAAGATATTTCAGAATGAATCGGCCCATGAATTCTGCCACCCACTTGTCGTGGGCAACGCGGCCTGCCTGCGCAAAACGGCCGTGCAGTTTGCACCCTCGGTATCCGTTCACCCGATAACATCGCCTGAAGAAGCTTTATTCACACCCGGCACCCTCGACGTACTGAACCTGGGCAATGTTCCGGCCAGCCTTCCCATCGGTCAACCTGGAGCGGAAGGGGGAAAGGTTGCCGTCGAATGCATCCGGACCGCCGTCGACCTAGCCCTGAGCCAGAAAGTCGATGCCATCACCACCGCTCCCATAAATAAAGAAAGCATCCACCGCGCCGGGTTCGCCTACCCGGGACACACTGAACTGCTGGCGGAATATACCGGCGCTGAAAATGTTGCGCTCATGCTGGCCGGAGACGTATTGCGCGTAGTGCTCGTGACCACTCACGTTCCGCTCGATGCTGTAAAACCGCTCATCACCCGCGAGCGCATAGCAACGACCCTCAGGCTCACTCACCGCTGGTTGATAGATCACGTGACGGAATCTCCGCGCATTGCCGTGACCGGGTTCAACCCACACTGTAGTGATGGCAGCATTTTTGGCGAAGAGGAAGAGACCGCCATCGTTCCCGCAATGGAAACCGTGCGAAGCGCAGGGATCGAAACGGTTGGACCCTTTTCTGCCGACGCTTTATTTTCGCGGCTCAGACCAAACCAGTACGATGCGGTGGTAGCGATGTATCACGATCAGGGGATGATCCCAGTCAAGATGGCCAACAAGGGGACGGCGGTGAACGTAACCCTGGGGCTCCCTGTCATTCGTACGTCGGTGGACCACGGCACGGCTTTCGACATTGCCGGGAAAGGAGCCGCTTCGCCCGACAGCTTGAAACGGGCGTTACGAGTGGCGGCGCAACTTGCGAAACCTACTCCCGCCAACCCATAATGAAAAAACAGCCGCTGGGACAGAATTTTCTCATCGACGAAAGTATCGCTCGGGAAATTGTTCGACTCGCCGGGGTATCCTCCGACCGGCCCGTCGTTGAGATTGGTCCCGGGAAGGGAATCCTTACCGGACTCCTGCTGGAGCAGGCGGAATCCTTAACCGCGATTGAAATTGACACCAAGCTCTCTCTAGCGCTGAACAGACGGTTCGGATCAAATAAAAATTTTCGGCTCATCGAGGCCGATGCCTTGAAATATGACTACGGAACGCTGGGAACCGGATACCAGGTGGTTTCCAATCTTCCTTACTACGCCGCCACGCATATCCTGAAACGGCTCATCCACTACCGGTCACACATCACCCGCAAAACGGTAATGTTACAGAAGGAGGTGGTCGACCGGCTGACGGCGCAACCCGGAACCCGTGACTATGGATCGCTCTCGGTATTCATGCAGTTCCATTGCGAGGTGGAACGGCTCCTGGAAGTGGGGAAAGACGCCTTTTCGCCAAAGCCAAAAATCGATTCGTCGGTGGTGACATTGACGCCACTGACTCAGCCCAAGGTGAAGGTCGATAATTTAAAGACATTTTTCAACATCGTAAACGCAGCGTTTCTGCATAAACGAAAAATGTTGAAGAACAATTTAAAAGGATGGGAAAATATGTTCAGCAAAGAAAACGGAAGGACGGAACTGGCCGGAATCGATCTCAATCGACGCGGGGAAACGCTGTCGCTGGAAGATTTCGCCACCCTTTCCAACCACGTCTATTCGCACAATGACTGATTCGCGCTCACAAAATGGACATGTCATTCTCGTCGGGGCCGGCCCCGGCGACGCGGGGCTGCTGACTCTTAAGGGAAAAGACTGGCTGTCGCGGGCCGAGGTGATCGTTTACGATCACCTCGTAGGCCGGAACATGATGCGCTTTGTCCGCGACGACGCAGAACGTATCTACGCGGGAAAGAAGGCAGGGCACGCGACGTTGACTCAGGACGCAATCAATGCCCTGCTGATCGAAAAGGCACGTAAAGGGAAAATCGTCGTGCGCCTCAAAGGGGGCGACCCGTTCATCTTCGGGCGCGGTGGAGAGGAAACGCAGGCGCTTAAGGAGGCGGGGATCCGCTTCACCGTCGTACCAGGCATTCCCTCACCTGTCGGCGTTGCCGCCTACGCGGGAATTCCGCTCACCCATCGCGATCATTCATCCACCATCACGATCATTACCGGCAGCAACGAATCTGGAAAAGAAGACATCCACATCGACTGGGAAAAAATCGCCGCACGCACGGGAACCCTGGTCTTTTTGATGGGCGCACGCAAACTACCACACATTGTCGAGCGGTTGATGAACTTTGGAAAAGCAGCGGGCACTCCCGTCGCCGTCATTCAATGGGGCACCACGTCGCGCCAGCGAACGTGGACCGGAACGCTAGGCACCATCGTTGATCTCGCCACCAAAGAAAAAATCAAACCTCCGGCGCTCACTATCATCGGGGAAGTCGTGGGGCTGAAACCTATTGCCGACTGGTACGAGGATCTACCGCTCTTCGGCAAGGTGGTCGTCACCACCCGTGCCGAAAAGCAGTCGGACTCTCTCATTCAAATGCTCGAAGAACGCGGAGCGGAACCGTTTCCCTGCCCCGCCATCCAGACCATTCCCCCAAAAGACTGGGCACCACTGGACCAGGCCCTCGAACAGTTGTCGGGGTATGACGGAATTATTTTCACCAGCGTCAACGGGGTCCGTTTTTTCACTCAAAGGCTTCGTGAGAAGGACAAAGACATCCGCGAACTCAAGGGTGTGCGCGTGTATGCGATCGGACCCAAAACGGCCGACGCGGTGCGCGGATTGAATATCCGGGTGGATACCGTGCCTGAAGATTTCATCGCTGAATCGCTGATCGAAAGTATGGGGAAAGAAAATGTGGAAGGAAAAAAATTTATCCTGCCACGGGCCGCCGTCGCCCGCGAAATCCTACCGGATACACTACGCAAAATGGGGGCAACAGTCGACGTGGCCCCCGCCTATCAAACCGTGGGCCCGGTCACTCCCGATCCTGAGTTCCTGAAGCAATTGCAAGAGGGAACGATTGATGTCATTACCTTCACCTCCTCTTCGACCGTAAACAACTTTATGGACCGTCTCGACAAAGACCACCATGCCCTTCTCAATCAAACCACTGTTGCCTGCATCGGACCCGTCACTAAAAAAACCGCAGAGGAGCGCGGACTACGCGTTGCTATTGTTCCCGAAGAATACACTGTGGACGCTCTTGTCAGTGCCATTGAAGCGTTTTATACAAAGTAAAATAAACATTGGACCACGTTAAATGAGAAAATTTTTTATCACCTTCTTTATTCTCCTGTCATGTTATGTCCTTTGGCCTTATCTCGCGGTGTTCAATTTATACGTCGCCTTAAAAACAGGTGACACCGGCGGGGTGGAGGAACGTGTTGACTGGGCACCGCTTAAGGAGGGTCTCACAGAAGACCTGAACCAATTAGTAGCGAAAGAATTAAAAAAGAACCTGAAAAAGGAGGGAATCCAAGTCAGCTTTGATTCACTGACCCTTTCAAAAGAAATCTCCGAAAAAATAGGAACCCCCGAAGGATTGATCTATCTATTCAACAAACCCGAGAAGTTTCTCGAACAAATCCGCGAGGCATTCGAAAATAAAACTTCCACAAAACAAATAACCCCTCCCAGCACTCAAAAGAAACCTTATGAACCCGAAGGCCCGAATATTCCGGACTTGCACGAACGAATCGATTACATCTTTTTCACAGATTTATCGAGTTTTAGGCTCAGTTTCAAGCAAGGCAACCTCCCTTTTACACTCGACTGGCACCGTCTGGGCCTTTCCTGGAAACTGGTGCAGCTAAAACTCCCGGTAAGCCTGATATGACCCGGGGTCTGGCCCCGCCCCCCCCCAATTCCCTGCCCTAGCTCGGCAAAGATGACAGAAACCTTTGTTTTATTGGCGTTTTTTCTTGACCAATCATAACCTGTTGATTATATTAACTTTACTTAGAACCAAACCCACTACGTCAATGGGGTTTTGGCCCATGTTGTAATTTTCTACCGGTTGTACAGTTGTGCATCCGGCCATGGTTCCACCCGTAATCTGCCCACGTGCGTCACAAATGCCCTAGGCGCCCTGTTTCGGAGAAACTTTATGAAGAAAATGTTGACCTACCCCCCCGCTCATACCGAATTCTTTAACAGGGTCCAGAGCCATATGCAAAGATGTGGGTACCGTCCGCACACGATCAAGGCCTACCTTGGACAGGTACAGGGGTTCATTCGCTTCAAGCACCCGAAGGGTTTGGGACAGTTTGCGATGCAGGACGCGCGGGACTACCTGAACCACCTGGTGGCGAGCGGTTCCTCCCGCTCGACGATAGATCAGGCGGCCACGGCAATGGAGATTTTATGTCACGAAATGTTCGGGGGCTCGCTCGATCTTTCTGGCTTCAAGCGTCCGAAGAAACTCCGATCCAACCCGGTCGTGCTAACCCCCGATGAGG
>CAZVZT010000070.1:0-6639 GCA_964631515.1 uncultured Nitrospinaceae bacterium | reverse complement strand
CCTCTTTGAGCTAAGCTTGGGCTACATGCTAAACGAGTTCACTGGGGGTGACTTTCTGAGAGTCCTTAAGGGCAACCCTTTGAACCTGATCTGGGTAATACCAGCGAAGGGAAGTGGATTGAGTCTGATCACTCAGCCGCAACCCTCTCGGATTGCGGTTTTTTTTAAGCGCTTTCTTCCCCTCGCACGACGAATACCCATCTTTTTTAGCGTTAGAATCCGCCCAAGAGTTAATTTTATTAAAGGCTTATTTTGCATCTCACCATCAATGGACAGGATCAGGAAGTCTGCTCCAGCACAAATTTAGCCGAACTGCTGCGCGAACTAAAAATCAGCTCGCCACATTGTGCGGTAGCGCTCAATCAGCAAGTTGTGCCCCGCTCCAAACTGGAACAAACCGGAATCCGTGATGGGGATCAGATAGAAATCGTCCACGCTGTGGGGGGTGGACTCTAAGTAATAGAAACTATTTAAATATTCACTATTTTCTCTTAAAGACCCCGTTATGAAATCATCGAGCTTCAAAATTGGCAACCGTACTTTTAAATCGCGACTGATCGTCGGCACAGGTAAATACAAATCTTTCGAGGAGACCCGCGATGCCATCGCCGCCTCGGGAGCTGAAATGGTCACTCTCGCGGTACGCCGGATCGAGCTGGATAAAGCCAAAGACTCAATCCTCAACTTTCTCGACCCAAAAAAATACAGCTTCCTCCCCAATACCGCAGGCTGCTACTCGACCAAGGAAGCAGTCATAACTTGCCAACTCGCCCGTGAAGCCGGACTCGGCAATATGGTCAAGGTCGAAGTGATCGGTGACGAGAAAACGCTGTTCCCGGACAACGAGGCAACACTGGAGGCTTCGGAAATTCTGGTGAAGGACGGATTTCAGGTCCTTCCTTACTGTATCGACGACGTGGTTCTGTGTAAGAAGCTGGAAGATGTCGGGTGTTCTGCCGTCATGCCACTCGCAGCTCCGATAGGGTCTGGACTCGGCGTACGTAATCCGTTCAACATTAAACTGATTCTTGAAGCGGTCAAGGTGCCGGTCATCATCGACGCCGGGGTGGGTACAGCTTCAGACGCATGCCGCGCCATGGAATTAGGAGTAGACGGACTCCTCATGAACACAGCCATCGCCGGAGCAAAGGACCCCCTCAAGATGGCACAGGCGATGAAAACCGCCGTCGAATGTGGGCGCCAAGCCTACGAAGCGGGGCGTATCCCTAAAAAACTTTACGCTTCCGCCAGCAGTCCACTGGACGGATTGATCGACATATAAGGAAACCAAACGGTCGAAGAAGGAGAAACTGCTACGGCGCATTTGCTTCCGAATCTGGACGAACTTAGACTTTACCTGATCACCGATCGATCGCTGTTCGATAAAAATGAATTTTTAAACGCTGTCGAGTCGGCGCTTGAAGGAGGCGTTAAAGCTCTCCAACTGAGAGAAAAGGATTTAGCAGATGAAGGCCTCCTGGAACTGGCTCAACAAATGCGTGTCCTTACAGCAAAATATAACTCCCGGCTGTTCGTCAATACCCGGGCCGACATAGCCGCAAAAGTTGGGGCCGATGGGGTCCACCTGGCGGAAAATAATACTCCTATAATGGATGTACGTAAAAATTTTCCTAGCCTGCTCATCGGCGCATCCACGCATTCGCTTGAAAGGGCGCAGCAAGCCGAAGCCGAGGGAGCTGACTTTATTACTTTTGGCCCGGTCTTCGACACACCGTCGAAAAGAAAATACGGTCCGCCACAGGGTCTTGACCGGTTTAAGGAAGTCACCGAGAGCACGAACATTCCCGTCCTGGCTCTAGGGGGTATCAAATGTAGCAATCTCGGTTCCGCCCTCGATAGTGGCGCATTCGGCGCAGCGCTGATCACTGGAATCTGGAGCAGTACCAATATTAAAAACGAAGTCAAATCTTTTCTTGATATATTTCGTAGGAGACACCTGTTATGAAATCTGAGAATTCCGATTTACGGAAACCAATTCATATATCAACCAATCCTATTTCCCCTAACTCGAAAAAAGTGTATATCGCCGGGTCGATCCACCCGCAAATACGCGTACCGTTCCGCGAAATCACGCTAACCGCGTCACAAAACGGAAATGGCAGCAGCACGCCGACTCCTCCTGACCCGGTGGTCGTTTACGACACGTCCGGACCTTACACGGATCCAAACAAGGCCATTGACGTGCGCAAAGGCATGGAGCCTATCCGTGCCGAATGGATTCGCCGTCGAGACGACGTAGAGGAATACGAAGGGCGGGCTATAAAACCGGGTGACAACGGGTACAAGAGCGAAGAACGGCTGGGCGAAACGGAGCGGTTCTCGCTCGACAATCGAAAAATTCTTCGCGCAAAACACGGAAAAAATGTGACTCAGCTTCATTATGCGCGGCAGGGGATCATTACACCCGAGATGGAATATATTGCGATCCGTGAAAACCAGAAGCGCGCCGAACTCGACCACAACGAAGAGCGCGAAAAGCGTCTTGCGGGAAACGCTTTCGGCGCAAACATTCCGAAAGAGATCACTCCCACGTTCGTCCGCGATGAAATCGCGCGCGGACGCGCCATCATCCCAGCGAACATCAACCACCCTGAAATTGAACCGATGATCATCGGCAGAAACTTCCTGGTCAAGATCAATGCCAACATCGGTAATTCTGCCATCACTTCTTCTATTGAAGAGGAAGTAGAAAAAATGGTCTGGGCCATAAGGTGGGGGTCGGACACAGTCATGGATCTATCCACTGGGAAAAATATCCACGAAACTCGCGAATGGATCATACGGAACGCTCCGGTGCCTATCGGTACGGTACCCATCTACCAAGCATTGGAGAAAGTCGAGGGCAAAGCTGAAGAACTCACTTGGGAAATCTACCGCGACACGCTGATCGAACAGGCGGAGCAGGGCGTTGATTACTTCACCATCCATGCCGGCGTACTGTTGCGCCACGTTCCACTGACGGCAAAACGGATGACCGGCATCGTCTCGCGCGGAGGAGCCATCATGGCCAAGTGGTGCCTCGCTCACCACAAGGAAAATTTCCTCTACACCAACTTCGAGGAAATCTGCAATATCATGAAAACCTACGATATTAGTTTTTCGCTTGGGGATGGACTCCGCCCCGGTTCGGCTGCCGACGCCAACGACGAAGCGCAGTTCGGTGAACTTAAAACACTAGGTGAACTCACCCAGATTGCATGGAAACACGATGTGCAAACGATGATCGAGGGGCCGGGCCATGTTCCCATGCACATGATTAAGGAAAATATGGAACTGCAACTCAAGGAATGCGGCGAAGCACCTTTTTATACGCTGGGCCCGCTCACTACCGACATCGCACCCGGATACGATCACTTCACCAGCGGGATAGGCGCCGCCATGATCGGTTGGTATGGTTGTGCAATGTTGTGCTATGTGACACCAAAAGAGCATTTGGGGCTTCCCAACCGTGAGGATGTGAAGGAAGGTGTCATTACCTATAAGATCGCGGCACATGCAGCCGACCTCGCCAAGGGACATCCCGGCGCAAGGGTGCGCGACGACGCGATGAGCCGCGCCCGGTTCGAATTTCGATGGGAGGACCAGTTCAATCTATCACTTGATCCCGAACGTGCGCGTAATTTTCACGACCAAACACTGCCGGCCGATAATGCCAAGACTGCGCACTTCTGTTCCATGTGTGGGCCTCAGTTCTGCTCAATGAAAATTACACAGGATGTGCGCGATTATGCCCAGAAGCAAGGCGTCAGTGAAAGAGAAGCCCTCGACAAGGGCATGCGAGAAATGTCGAAGTCTTTCCGTGATAAAGGCGGGAAAATTTACTCGGAGACTTGAAGGAGAACAATGGCGTAAGCCGCGATACCCTCCTCGCGTCCAGAGAATCCTAACGTCTCGGTTGTCGTGGCTTTGATGCTGACCTGGGTCGCTTCGATCCCGAGAGATCTAGCTATGTTTCTTTTCATCGCTTCGATGTGAGGGGCGAGCTTCGGTTTTTGCGCAACAATAGTAGCGTCGGTGTTGACCACGCGGTACCCGCTTTCTTTAACAACCTCACCTACTTTTTCAAGAAAAGCCAAACTAGAAAATCCTTTCCACTTACCGTCAGTGTCAGGGAAGTGTGCACCAAGATCGCCCGCATTACATGCACCGAGTAAGGCATCGCACAGGGCATGACATAATGCGTCGGCATCGGAATGCCCATCAAGCCCAAGTGCGTGCGGAATATCCACGCCGCCGAGGATAAGCTTTCGCCCTTCGATCAAGCGATGTACGTCGTATCCGTTACCTACTCTGAACATGGAAAAAGGAAAGTGGTTTTTACAAGATTAATTCAATGCGCGACCGTAATTAGTTTTCTTGCCTCTTCACGCGCCCAGCGGTCGGCAGATTGAACAGCTTCAAGCGTATCGACCGGTTGGCACTTATGGTTGTCCATGGTCGCGCGGATGATCTCGGCAATATCTTGAAACAGGATCACTTCGTTCAAAAAAGCCTGCACGGCAATTTCATTGGCAGCGTTGAGCACGGCAGGCATGGTCTGCCCAGTCTTTAGCGCGTCCTGCGCAAGCCTAATACAGGGAAACTTTTCGTAGTCAGGTTCCTCGAACGTAAGTTGTTTTATAGTCTTCAGGTCCAGTGACGGCAGTTCGCAGTCAATGCGGTCGGGATAAGTCAAAGCATATGCGATGGGCACACGCATATCGGGGATCCCCAGTTGCGCTATGATGGAAGTATCGACAAACTCGATCATCGAATGAATAATACTCTGCGGATGAATGATGATCTCTACGGGGGTGTCACATCCAAACAGCCATTTTGCTTCGATGTATTCCAAGCCTTTGTTCATCATCGTCGCAGAGTCTATGGTGATCTTGTTACCCATTTCCCAGTTGGGATGGTTGAGGGCTTCTTTGGCGGTAACGTTTTCCATTTGCTTCCGGGTAAAGGTGCGAAAGGGGCCACCGGACCCGGTGAGGATTATTTTTTTGACGCGATCTTTTTTTTCTCCGTTAAGTACCTGTAGAATCGCGCTGTGCTCGCTATCAATAGGAATGAGGTTGACGCGGTCTTTTGCCTCTTGAAGCACCAGCTCGCCCGCCACCACCAGCGTTTCCTTATTGGCGAGCGCGAGATCCTTGCCCGACTGAATTGCGGCAAACGATGGCACAAGCCCAGCGCTACCGACTATGGCTGAGACGACCAACGACACATCAGGGTAGGTGGCAACTTTGATCGATCCTTCTTCGCCGGAGAGGATTTCCACATCCTCGCTCTGAAGCAGTTCCTTGAGCGCGTCGCGTTTCGAAGAATTGAAAATGGAAACAAGTGAGGGCTTGAACTCTTTAATTTGCTCTGCGAAGAGTTCAATATTGCTGCCGGCGGTCATTGCTCCAACCGTAAAGCGGTCTGGGTTGCACCGGACAACGTCGAGGGTATTGACGCCAATGGACCCGGTGGACCCCAAAATGGAGATCGTCTTCATAGAAGATATCAAAACCTATAAATCAATTTCCGTCCGGACTCCGATCGCGATACCTCTACCGGTCGGGAAAGAACGGTTTAAAGCACAAGCTTGAAATAACAGTAAAAAGCGGGCCCGGCAAACAACAGGCTGTCAATACGGTCGAGGACGCCCCCATGTCCCGGAATCAGATTACTAGAATCTTTAACTCCAACCTGACGTTTCAGCAGGGACTCGGCTAGATCGCCGAATTGGCCGATGATACCGCAAATGACAGCCACGAGCAAACAATGGACCATCGCGAGCTGGTCGAGAAACCAGACTTGTGCTACAACACCTGCCATCAGACTTCCAACGATTCCAGCGGCGGCGCCTTCGACTGTTTTTTTCGGGCTAATTGTTAGAGCGAGAGGATTTTTACCAAAGTTCTTACCCCAGTAATATGCGGCGATATCGCCTAACCAAACAATGAGAAAAAGAAAAAGGATGAGACGCTCGCCGTGTTCAAAACTACGAATAAGCAGGTAGTACCCGCCAAAACCAGCAACGTACAGAACACCAAACAGGGTGTAGGCGATCTGATTGATAGCGATCTTGACGTTAGTTTCTCTGATAAACCACGTGGCGAATAGAGATACCCCGGCTACCAGCCCCCACTCTACAAAGAAGCGACCCTTAAAATAAAAACTGAGCAGTAAAAGGAAACTGAGAACCATGCCTGGAATGGGAAATCCATTGATTCCCGTACGGGCGACCATAGTGAAGTACTCGTGGACCGCCGCTAGCACAACAGCGGCGACAAAAATCAGAAACAGCAGGGGAGAACCGTAATAGACAATCCCTACGACAACTGGAACAGCTATCATGCCTGTTAAAATTCGCGCCAACGGTTATCCTCTATCAAGCAAACTTGGAGTGGACAGGGAGTTCTCGGTTGGAAACCTCCCCTCAGGTTGTCACAGTAACTGACGATTCGAACGTGTCACAGCGTTGATCACGTTTCCGTGGAATCGGCTTCGGTCAGGCTTTTACAATTTGTTCCTGGGTCAGGCCAAATCGGCGCTCTCGACCTTGATAGTCGATGATCGCCTTTAGCAGGTCTTCTTCCTGAAATTCCGGCCACAGGACTTCCGTGTAATGCAATTCGGTGTAGGCGA
>CAZVZT010000069.1:4386-6691 GCA_964631515.1 uncultured Nitrospinaceae bacterium | reverse complement strand
CGAAGTCCAAGCGACGAGTCCCCGGGAGTTCCAGTTACCAGTATCTGGTCACCCGGTTGTGCTCCGGTACGGGTGAACACCCGGTTACGCCGGGCTTCTCCTAGAATGCAGATATTGATGAACAAATGTTTGGGCGATGCAACTGTATCTCCTCCCGCAAGCTCGATGCGGTACGCCTGACAAGCTGTTTCGAGTCCAGTATACAACCCATCGAGAAACTTCACCGGGGTGGATTGGGGAAGCCCCAACGAAATCATTGCGAGGTAGGGTTTCCCGCCCATGGCGGCAATATCGCTGACATTGGCCACCAGCACCTTGCGCCCTAATTGTGCGGCAGAGATGGTTTTAAGGTCAAAGTGGACCGATTCCACCAGGGCATCGGTCGAAACCAACTGGATGGTGCCCGTTTGCGTGGCGAAGACGGCGCAATCGTCGCCGATCCCGGTTTTCACTCGAGGCGAACGTGTGTGTAGGCGCGAACGGAACCGATCGATCAAACCAAACTCGCCCAGTTTTTCCAAGTCTGCCATAAGTTGCTCAAATCGAAGAAGCAGGTGATGTCATTGTATCGGTCGCTTAAAAACGTTGCAAAAGAATATCGGTTATGAAAATCGGAAAGCTTGCTCGGAAGGGGCTGTGATGGGAGCGAGTCGGTACGTTCAGCCTGTGTTTTTAAAGAGATTTTACGCCATTACATCGATGTCGAACTTCTTGTCGACCTGGATTATGATCGAAAGGGGGGGGGCGGTGTTATCGGGCGTGCTTTTATGGGGTACTTTTAGAGATCGGAAACCAGCCACACATGAAAGTTTTCGGTCTTGATAAAATGCCAGAACACGGCGTTGATATTGAAATGCACCAGCCACGCGGCTGACTCACCTTGCTGGCAAAGTTTTTTCTGGTAGCGGTCGGTGATCACCGAAACCTCAGCGCATGTGGTGCTGGTCCAGTAATAGTGTCCTCTACCATCGTCAAACACGGGGTTGATCCAGGATTTTTGCCCGCTGATATTTACTACCCGCTCACCGAAGACCAGGGTTTTTAGTTCCGGTAGGGAAGGGAGGCGCCAGTTATCCCGACCCGCATTACTTGCCGCTGCCGCAATTTTCTTAGCCTCCCGAAGTTTGACTTTTCTAAGGACCCCTTTTTTATCTTGGTGTCCCTTTTGCATCCACACCAGGTTATTGACGGTGTCTGTGACTGTTCCGTCACCGTTATCGACAAATTTAGCCTGGGGTAGATCCTCGATGGTGGTTTCGGATGATTTTTTACATTCTGCAAGCAAGGAACCCGCTCCGGGGCATTTATCGAGGATTTCAAAATGATTCGATTTGCCAAGCATAGCGCAGACTTCTTTTTTGCTACACGCGGCGTGTACCGGGAGATTGCTGACAAAAAAAAGGACTAAAGTAAAAACGGCAATCCGCATTGGGATCCTCCTATTTTACTAAAACAATCGAGGCCAGTTGGTCGCTCAAAACACCATCACAGTGCGGAAAGCATACTATATTTTTTTTGGAATAGGGAAGCTTAAATAATACTTTTACCAGCTCCTGCTTGGAGCCCAGTCTGCTCAAGCCCCGAAAGCGATTTGATCGAGTTGAATAAACGCTTCTTTGCTTTTGAGTGGAAGAAAAAAATTTGCTTGGGCGATTTCGTTGGTGGAGGGATCCGGGTTGATGTTGATGACCTCGGTGCCCCGGTTTTTGAGCTGGAGCGCGATGTAATCGTTTGTGGGAACGGCGCCGGAACTGCCCGTCAGAATGACGAGGTCTATTCCCTGCTGCATGAAATTGCGAAAGTTCTTTTCCTGTTCCGGATGTCCCACATACTCCATGTCCCCGAACATCAGGATATGAGGTCGTGCAACCCCGCGACATTGCGGGCAGGTGGGAAGGTTCGAGGCTTTCATGGTTACCCGGTCGAGATTGCAGAGGGGGACCGCTTCTTCATTCCAGAACTGTTGGGAGCATACATCGAGGCATTGCAGGCGCCACATCGACCCATGCACTTCAAGTACTCGGTCCGGACGACACCCCGAGCGCAAGTGATACCCGTCGGTATTGGTTGTATGGATGAACCCGTCTTCCAGGTGATTCTGCACCCAGTGATTGATGATATCGTACCCTCCATGCGGTGTGTTCTCATGCGCATTCTGCCTCCGCCATTCGTAGAAAGCCCAGGCATGCGCTAACTCATTGCGAAAAGCCCACGGGTTCGCCAGATCCTGGGCTTCCAGATTCTTTTCCTTGAATGGGGGGAAGTTATCCCAGTACCCGTCCTTGTCTCGGAACGTCGGGATATT
>CAZVZT010000069.1:0-4286 GCA_964631515.1 uncultured Nitrospinaceae bacterium | reverse complement strand
CCCCTTTTCCTGACCCCGGGAACCCCGCTTCAACTATGGGGTGAGGTTCTGCTTCCCGTCACAACAGAAGGAATGGAGTGCAGTGCCTTGGTTGTTTCTCGATTGGTGTTGATGATTTGGATTTCGATGATTCTGGTGCAGACGACCCGACCTGAAACGCTTATGGATGCTCTGACGGTAACCGGTCCTGGGAGGTCTCTACCGGGAAAACGCTTTCAGGAAATTTGTATTGTTGGCGTATTGGCGTTTCAGGCCCTACCCGGTCTTTTTGCCGAGGCCCAAACAGAGGTCACCAAAGGATTGGGCCAGGAAAGACACTGGTCCGGAGTCAACCGTTTCGATAAAGTACGCGCGGCGGTGAAAACCTTGATCGCGTGGATGGTGTCGGTGTTATCCGATCCCGAGCGACTGTCCAGGAATTTAAAAGAAAGACAGTAAGCCAGTCCCGATTTGCCCTCTAGGTTTTTTTTATCGAGTCGGGTGCAGGCCGCATTCTTTGTGTTCTGGATTTTCCCACCACCAGCGTCCGGCCCGGACGTCCTCTCCCGGTTCGATGGGACGTGTGCAGGGAGCGCAACCGATACTGGGGTAGTTTTTTCTGTGCAGGGGGTTGATCGGCACGTTGTTTTTTTGAATGTATTCTTCAACCTGGGCCAGAGTCCAGTCCGCTAACGGATTAATCTTGATAAGAGAAGTGCGGTCGGGGTCTTCTGCCACCTTAGGAACATCCGTACGAGTGACGCTCTGCTCCCGTCGCAGGCCCGTGACCCAGGCATCTAGCCCCGAGAGAGCCCGTTTCAGCGGTTCCAGTTTGCGGATGGTGCAACACTCTTTTCTGTCGTCCACGTTTTCCCGGAAAGAGAAGTATCCTTTGTCCCGTACGAGCCGTTCCACGTCCTCCCTGACTGGGAAAAAAGTTTGTATGCAGATGCCGTATTTGGACCGGACGCGTTCCATGGTTTCGTAAGTTTCCTCGTGCAGTCGCCCGGTGTCGAGGGTGAGCACAGTGACGGTATCATCAAGTTGTGCGAGCATATCGATGAGTACCATATCCTCCATGCCGAAACTGGAAGCCAGCCCGGCACGCTGACCGAAACGCTTACCTGCCCACCGCAGAATTTCTTGAGCCGACTTTTTATCGAAATCCTTGAAATCCATAGTTTTTATTGTGCCGATTGGATAGAGTTTTAAACATGGCGAAACCCAGCGCTACCTATGGCTGGTACCCGCTATTAAAATTAACAATGGTGCTTGCTATCAGGGAGTTGCGTGGGGGGATTTTCGCTTGACAGGCCCCCGATTTCTTTATAGAGTTCAACGGCCTCGAATACACCTTTACTTTTTCACGAACTGCTTCGTAAAGCAAGTGAATAACTGCGGATACGGTGCGGGGGGGAGTCGTTTGATTTCAGGTGGTTTGAGGTTTGCGAGTACCCCAGAGGACAGCGTCCCTACTCAATTCTGGTTGTCCCTTCACTGCCAACAGTTCCCTCTGGTCACACCTGCCTCGTGTCGCGAGGTCGGGGTTTGATTCAAACAAGAATGACACATTTATTGAGAGTGAAAAATCGGTTTTTCTTGAGGGTGGGAGCAATCCTTTTCGCTCTCTGTTTTTTGATCGTAACCGCGGGGCCTGTCTTTGCCGGTTCACGGGGTTCGGCGATCCTTAAAGAGCTGGAACATGCGCTGGTTTCGCTGGCCGATCGAGTTCGACCGGCTGTCGTCAGTCTATCCGCCTACGTTCCGCCATCGCCCTCGATACGGCGGCAGGGCGATGACTCAGGGCGCCCTGCAGGTGCGGGTGCGGGAGTCATTATCGATGGGGTCAAGGGCCTGATCGTCACCAACAACCACGTAGTTCGCGGATCGGGAAAAGTCAAGGTCACCCTGCTTGGCGGGGAGGAAAAAGTTGGCACCGTTCTGGGAAGCGATGAGGATACCGATCTTGCCGTGGTTCAAATTGAGGTCGACCAGCCATTGGCGTCGGCAGTATTCGGAGATTCCGCCAACCTCAAGGTCGGGCAACTGGCGGTGGCCGTCGGGAATCCATACGGATTGAATGACACCCTGACTTTCGGGATCATCAGTGGGTTGAACCGGGAGAACGTCAACCTCTCTCGATATGAAGACTTCATTCAAACAGACGCTTCGATCAACCCGGGAAACAGCGGCGGACCGTTGTTGGATATTCAGGGCGAGGTGATCGGCATCAACACGGCCATCATCAACTATGCCCAGAGCATCGGGTTTGCGATCCCGTCTAATATTGTGCGTAAAGTAACCTCCGAACTGATCAAGTTCGGTGAGGTTCAGCGTGGCTGGCTGGGTGTTGGCATTGAACAGGTCACCCCGGAAATTGCCCGAAGGACCAAGGGCGAGGAAGGGAAGGGCGTTTGGGTCAGCTCGGTATTCGAGGGGGACCCGGCGCATCAGGCGGGGCTCCGTGTGGGTGACATCATACTGAAGATAGGAGGTGCCCCGGTCGATACCCCCAGCCGAATGATCCGTCTGATCGGTGCCTTCTCTCCGGGGCAGTCGGTGAACCTGGATATCCTGCGCGAGGGGCACCATGAGGTGCTCACCGTCATGCTGGACAGCCAGAAAAGGGGGCGTGAGAAACAGGTCGCCCGGACCTCCCTGCCGGTGAGAGCGCCTATGGGTCTGGAGGTTGAGAGTCCGACAGGCCGGGAAGAGGTTATTGTTTCAAGGGTCAACCCGAAAAGTTCCGCTGGAGTAGCCGGGGTGCGCGCGGGAGACCGCATTGAAGCGGCCAATGGCCGCGCGGTTGGGGGAGTCGAAGAGTTTAAAAGTATCCTGGATTCTGTCTCTACCGGGGAGTCGCTATTTCTCCTGATTTTAAGAGACGAAGAAAGGCTCCATCTGGCGCTTGTGCGGGAAGATTAAACTGTGGTAGGGTTTCGCGTCTTTTTTTGCATGAACTAATACGGGAGTGGTCCCGTTCTTTTTTGTAGGTTACGTACAAAAAGGGTTACACGAGTAAGTACAAAGGGGTTGTACAGAGGGTCAAACTTTTTTTAAGGGAGTACAAACAACCAAGGGAGGTACCGACATGTCTAATCGCGTTACAAAGGGGTGGATGTTGTGGTATGCGCTTGTGGTTCTGGTCTTGAGTTTTGGGCTGGTGGGAACTGCAGGTGCTGCCGCGTCCGATCATGACGGACAAACGGGGCCGGAACGCCCCGCCTGGCTGAACAAGCTGGAAACTCAGGTGGACTACGAAGAAATGATGAGCGGCATGGAAGGCCGCCAGGACCGCCTGAACAACACCTTCATGAAACTGATGGATCGCCTTCAGGATAAAATCAAGGAACACGCGACCCCGGCTTCTGCGGGTGGTGGGTTCCACGATTCCTGGTCGGCGCATCAACTGGGCCAGAGCTACCTGCTCGGCCCCTCCGAGGCAGCCGCCCCAGTATCCAGGGGAGCGCATTGCCCGGCAAATGCTCCAGTCAAGAAGTACAACATTTCTGCGATCAATGTCGAGGTTGCGCTGAACCAGTGGGGGGACTACTACCCGGGCTACATGTACGTCCTCGATGAAGACATCAAAAGGGTCCGCGCTGAAGAAGAAAAGAATGCCAAGGCCCGTGAGGATGCGAACGATCCGGGAGCGGTTTCTACCGGGCTTCAGGGCGACGCCATTCAGCCGATGACTCTGCGCGCCAACCAGGGCGATTGTCTCCGCGTTCATTTCACCAACAGCGTTGAAGATGAAGATGCTGGGTTCCAGGTGAATGGTTCTTCTATGATCATCAGTTCTTCCGGACTTCCGGCTTCGGCCGTGTCTCCCGGCGCCATTGTTAAATCCGGCGAGTCACAGGACTTCGAGTGGCACATCCCGATTGATGAGCAGGAAGGGAGTCACCTGATTCAGAGCCGTTCCGGACGCGACCCGTCCGCCCTCGGCCTGATCGGCGCGTTCATCGTCGAGCCGGTCGGTTCGACATACCTGGATCCATGGGACGCCAAGCCGGTAAAGAATGGCTGGGAAGTCATAATTGCCAACGATGATGACAGGGACTTCCGCGAGTTCGTCCTGTTCTACCACGAAGTGGGTGACGAATCGTTCCGCCCGCTCAACCGTTTCGGTGAGATGATTCCCCAGCGCGACCCGCTGACGGACGCCTATCGCCCCTCCGCCCGCGCGATGAACTACCGCTCCGAGCCGTTCGGGATCAACAACCTGGCGGTGCAGGACAAGATGTTCCACTACGAAGATGAATCACTGTCTTACAGCTCTTACACCTTTGCCGACGTCCCTACGA
>CAZVZT010000068.1:0-6702 GCA_964631515.1 uncultured Nitrospinaceae bacterium | reverse complement strand
AGCCCAAACTATCCTCACCCTCCGACTCGGAGGAACTGGGAAAACGATTGCAATTTTTAAAAGACTTGCGAGATAAAAATCTGATCGACGAGCAGGAATACAAGCGCAAGAGAAAAGAACTCCTCGATCAACATATTTAAGAAAACCTCTACATAAAGAGAAAAAAGTCCCTCTTTTAGCTATTATTTTCGGGAACCTCTCGATACCGAGTAGAGCCCTCGGCTTGGCTCACGACAGACTCTAGCGACGAAGCCCCCTCCTAATCCCTTGCCCTACAATGATGTAAGGATTCTATTAATCAGACGACCCAACTCAAACAGCGACCTCTAAATCGTTATATAATCCCAAAGGTGGGTAGTGCTAATAAAGGATTAAGAAAGTGGAAACTGTTTTTTTAGCCTTCATATTTCTGGCAGCTCTATTTTTAGCCTACGCAAATGGGGCAAATGATAATTTCAAAGGCGTCGCAACACTGTATGGCAGTAACACTACAAATTACAAAAGAGCCCTGATCTGGGCAACTCTGACCACAGCTCTTGGAAGCCTAATGACGCTCTATTTGGCCAGTGAGTTGATAATTGTCTTTAAAGGCAAAGGGCTTGTTCCTGAAAATATAATCCAGATGCAAAATTTTCCACTTGCTGTTGGGATTGGCGCGGCCCTTACAGTCATGCTAGCCACCTTTCTAAGCCTTCCAGTTTCAACAACCCATGCGCTTATCGGAGCGTTGGCGGGAGCGGGGTGGATTGCCTCTGAAACTGGAATCCATTGGGAAACCCTTTCAAGGGCTTACTTTTTGCCGCTGGTAGCCGGACCACTACTCTCACTCGCGCTTGCCTTTACCATTTACCCCCTGTTTAAAAATTTAAGAAAAAAATTAAAAATCGAGCAGGAAACGTGCTTCTGTATCGGAAAAAAAGTTATTACGACCGCCCCAAGTCACGCTGTAACAAAAGAAGAGTTTATAAGCAATTCTCCCGAATCTATTACTTTTCCCGAGGCAGTAATTGCCAACCAGGCTTATTGCCGCTCATCGTACTCGGGACAGGTCGCTGGCGTTTCAGCCCGCAGTCTTCTAGACGGCCTGCACTATCTAAGTAGTGGGCTCGTTTGTTTCTCAAGGGGATTAAACGATACGCCAAAAATTGTGGCGCTTCTACTGATTGGATCAAGGTTCGATTTGAACTTATCAATTCTTATAGTCGGTATTGCTATGGTTACTGGTGGGCTTATACACTCCAAAAGGATCGCAGTAACAATGGGCAGGAAAGTGACCGAAATGAACCCCGGCCAGGCATTTACAGCTAATTTAGTTACAGGAATAATGGTTTTTGGGGCCACCAGAATTGGAGTGCCTGTTTCAACAACTCATGTTTCTTGCGGATCTATATTTGGGATTGGAGCTGCTAACAAAAAAATTAACCTCAAAATTTTATCCCATATTCTTTTAGCTTGGGTTACTACCCTGCCTATTGGTTTTATACTTGGACTGACGTTGATGACTGTCATGGGCTATTAGAGTATCCAATCTCCTGTTGCTCAACGTAAAATGTCCACCCGCTAAATGAACAGCGGATGGACATTTGTTCTACAGTCTACAACCCTCACCTCAAAAGTGGTTAGGCCAGGCTATCCATTATTTTATTGAATGTTGCACTAGGACGCTTCGCCGCACCAACCTTCTCCGGGTCTGGGTGGTAATAGCCACCAATATCAACAGGCTTTCCCTTAATGGAGTTCAGCTCTTCAAGAATAACATCTAATTTTTCCTCAAGTTCTTTCGCGACAGGAGCAAAACATTCTTTTAGAGCCTGGTCATCATTTTGCGCGGCCAGTTCTTGCGCCCAATAAAGTGCTTCGTAAACATGGGTTCCCCCATTATCCAACTGACCGAGTTCGCGCCCTGGAGACTTCTTGTTCTCCATCAACTTACCGGTGGCCCGATCAAGCGTATCAGCCAGCACCTGAGCCTTCGCATTTTTATTCGCCCTGCTAAAATGCGCCAACGATTCCGAAAGAGCTAAAAATTCACCAAGAGACTCCCACCTTAAATGCCCTTCTTTCAAAAACTGCTGGACATGTTTGGGCGCCGACCCCCCTGCCCCGGTCTCAAAAAGACCGCCACCGTTAATGAGTGGAACGATGGACAGCATTTTTGCACTTGTCCCAAGTTCCAAGATGGGGAACAGGTCGGTCAGATAATCACGTAGAACATTCCCTGTGGCTGAAATTGTATCTAGACCAGATTTTGCACGGTCCAGCGTATGCTTCATTGCCTCCAAAGGAACCATGATCAGCATATCCAGACCATCAGTATCGTGATCCCGCAAATAAAGATTTACTTTTTCAATAAGCTGGGCGTCATGCCCTCTGTTATGATCCAGCCAGAAGACAACGGGCGTTGAGGATGCCCTAGCTCTAGTAACAGCCAGTTTAACCCAATCTCTTATCGCTATGTCCTTTACCTGACACGCGCGGAATATATCGCCTTCTTCCACATCGTGTTGATGCAAAACCTTTCCGCCCCCATCAATAACACGGATAGAACCTTTTCCAGGGGCCTCAAATGTCTTGTCGTGGGACCCGTACTCCTCTGCTTTTTTTGCCATCAGGCCGACATTGGGAACCGTGCCCATGGTTACGGGATCAAATGCACCGTACTCTCTGCAAAAATCTATGGTTGCCTGGTAAATACCTGCATAACTGCTGTCAGGTATCATGGCCAATGTGTCATGTTCGGCACCATCAGGCCCCCACATTTTCCCAGAGACACGAATCATAGCCGCCATAGAAGCATCGATGATGATATCACTCGGAACATGTAAGTTCGTGATACCTTTGTCAGAATCCACCATCGCAAGATCAGGCCCATTCTTAATGCAGGCTTGAATATCAGCTTCGATTTCTTCCTGCTGCGCTGCCGACAAACTCTTTATCTTTGCATAGACGTCGCCTAAACCGTTATTAGGGTTAACACCTAATTCTTCGAACACCTTCCCATGTTTCTCAAAAACATCTGCAAAGTAAACGGTAACGCCATGACCAAAGATAATTGGGTCTGAGACTTTCATCATGGTGGCCTTCATGTGCAAAGACAACAAAACACCCTGATTTTTTGCTTCTGCTATTTGCTTCTTAATAAATTGTCGTAAGGCACTGCGGCTCATCATAGTCGCATCGAAAACATCACCCTTTTCAAGGGCGATTTTTTCTTTCAGAACGGTGGTTTTCCCATCCACATCAACAAATTCAATCTTACCGTTTCCGGCCGATTGCTCAGTAATGGTTGCAGATTTCTCATTAGCAGAAAAATCTCCACCCTTCATACATGCCACATTCGTTTTAGAATCCTGTGACCACTTACCCATTTTGTGTGGATTACTTTTCGCGTAATTCTTGACTGAAGTTGCGGCCCTGCGATCTGAATTTCCTTGCCTTAAAACAGGGTTGACTGCGCTTCCCTTGACCTTGTCATATTTGGCTTTTATTTCCTTCCCCTCGTCATCCTTGGGGTCTTCGGGCAAGTCTGGAAGGTCATAGCCCTGAGACTGCAACTCTGCAACTGCAGCCTGTATTTGGGGAATGGAAGCACTGATATTGGGCAGTTTGATGATATTGGCCTCCGGGTTAAGTACCATTTCACCCAGCAAAGCCAAGTCATCCGGTTGCTGTTGTTCCGGTTTAAGTCTGTCCGGGAATTGCGCAATGATTCTACCCGCAAGTGAAATATCCTTCGTACCAACTGGAACACCCGCAACCTGCGTAAAAGATTGTATGATTGGAAGAAAAGATCCGCTGGCAAGCTCAGGCGCTTCATCTACTTTCGTATAAATAATATTTGGTTGTTCTGACATCCCTTTTACTCCATAAAAAATTGATTAAGAAAATATACCTTCCGGAAATAATTTAAAAAATCACCTAACCGTTAACTTTTTTTGTACCCATAAATCAAGCATTCTCATTTTCCTGGTTCGTCGCTTTTTCCAGAATCTCATCCACCTTGTCCATATGGTCGTTGCGTTCCTGGTTAACCTTATCGATATTACGTTTAACTCGGACGATCTCAGCATCCGGCAGGTCTGTCCGCCGCACTTCATCCTCCAAATGCCAGAGTTGGATATTGCGCATAGCCAGTCCACTCACGGCATCTCCCAATTTGGCCAGGCTCTCGGAAGAAGCAACATTGAGATTCTTGTAGAGCTTTACTTTCTCGTCGCGAACCTTTACTTCGCCAGCCAGAGCGGCGGCCAAAAAGGCGTCGACCTCGCTTAGAAGGTCCTGACGTTGGCGATCGACAAGGTCTAGTTTGGCTTTGAGCTCCTCAGTTTGTGGATCAGAAGCTTCCTTTCCCTGAATAGCTTCATCCAGGTGCCAATGACGCAGGTTTTTGATGGAGAGCTTGTCGATCAGACTTCCCAGTGTTTCTGCCATATCAAGTTCCGCAAAAAGGGTCAATATGATGGAAAAAGGCCATCACCTACCGTAAGACGGTTCTCTGAGTGTGCGTTAAACTAACACACTGGTTCGTTCCCCTTCAACTACTTTCCAGACCTCCCAGAGACCCCTCACCGCTTGCGGAGAAGGGAGACGCCGTCGCGTAGGGTCAACATCACTTTTTCCACACGGTGATCGTCCTTGATCTTTTCATTGAACCGGTGGATGGCGTGATCGGAGACGTCTTGGGGGTCCAGCACACGCCCGCCCCACAAAACATTGTCTACCACAATCAGGCCGCCGGGACGCATGAGAGGCAGCAGGGTTTCATAATAATTTAGATAGTTTTCCTTGTCGGCATCGATGAAGGCCATATCGAAAGAACCGGACAGGGTTTTCAGGGTATCAAGCGCAGGCCCTTCCTTCAGAACAATCTTTTTCCCATGCGGACTTTCCTCGAAAAACCGTCTGGCAAAACGAATCGCAACAGGGTCCATCTCACAGGTGATGAGATACCCGTCTTCCGGCAGGGCCTCGGCCATGGAAAGCGCGCTGTATCCGCCAAAGGTACCGACCTCAACGATGCGCCGCGCTTCCACAAGTTGGGCCAGCATTTTTAGAAGGCGTCCCTCGATGCGCCCGGTGAGCATGTGCGGAATTTCCAACCGGTCATACGTCTCTATCTCCAGGCGCCAAAGTAGGTCACACTCGGACTGGGTATGATCAAAAGCGTAGCCCTCTATTTCTTCACTGACAAAGTTCATAATGCTCTCCTTATCAAGCAACCATCAATAGGCGATAATTTCTTCATCCTGCGTACGCCACGCATACCAAGTGGCAACAGTCTCCATCGGATGCCATTTTTTCCCCAAGGCGTGCATACGCCTGGCTGTCGGTAATTTTCGCATCCCGTATATTTTTTTAAGTGCCAGTTGCAACCCAAGGTCACCGATCGGTAACACATCGAGTCGATTGAGCGAAAAAATAAGAAACATTTCGGCGGTCCAGCGCCCGATGCCGTGCACTGCTGTCAACTGCTCAACGATCTCCTCATTGTCCAGATAATGTAGTCGGTGCGGCCGAATGGTCCGCCCCAGAAAATGACGGCTCAAATCTTTAAGGTACGCCGTTTTCTGCCGGGAAAGCCCAACTTCCCGGAGAATCTGGTCGGGTAATTTCAGCACCCGCTCGGGAATTGGGGAATGGTTGTCGAAAAGCGCGTGAAAGCGGACCGTGATTGCATGGGCCGCAGCGGTAGATATCTGCTGGGCAAGGATGGCCTTACATAACACCACAAAATAGTTCTGGTTGCGCTTGAGCTGAAATGGACCGGTTTGCCGAATGATTCCGGCCATGACCGGGTCGCGTTCGTCGAAATGCTCTAGGATTTTTTTTCGACCAGGAAGTTTGCTGGAGTGCCCGCCCATATTTACCAATTCAGCTTGGAAAAGAGCTCATCTATGATCAGAGCCAACCTTCTTTTTTAAAATGCCCCAACACCGTCTTCGCTGTTTCCTGGGGTGTGGTATCCGTCGTATCGAAGACGCAATCGGCGGCGGCACGGTATTTCGGTTCTCGGTCGGCCAGAATCTGGCGTTGCTCTTCCTCGAAGCTTAAGCCTTCTTTCAGAGGCGGACGGTTTGTGTCGTGCCCGATCCGCCGCAAAATCTTCTCCGTTTCAGCGGTCAAAAGGACAATCCTGCCATGGCGCTTGAGGTCGGCCACATTACGCATATCGAGGACTATCCCCCCTCCGCAGTCGATAACCGAATCCCGCGCCCGGGCGGAAACTTTCTTAACCACCTCGCGTTCAATTTCGCGGAACCGCCCCCAGCCCCACAGCTTGACAATTTCAGGAACCGGTTTCCCCGCCTCCTGAACGATCCATTCGTCGAGACCGTATCGCTCGCGCTTGAGCTGTTTGGCCAGTAGACGAGAAAGGACCGACTTGCCTGTGCCACGATAGCCTATCAGAACAATATTCATCAATCTAAACCCCAGTATCCAATCACCCCACCAACTCTGGCTCTTATGCCTGAAGCTAGCCGGCAGGCCTGATTCCTTGAAGATTAAAATAACACGAAGTCTGATACAAGCGAAACTCATTGATTTCACTTAGCCTTCTCCAAATACCCCTCCCTCTTGTTTTGCCATGATATACTCTACCGTCCCGAGTAGTGAAGATAACGCTGGTGGTCCAACCTTAGAGGAAAGGATCCAGTTGTGAAAAAAACAATTTTATTTGTCATAGTGATGGGAGTGTGTGCA
>CAZVZT010000067.1:3295-7041 GCA_964631515.1 uncultured Nitrospinaceae bacterium | reverse complement strand
GTTGAACACCAGCTCGTAGAACCACTTCGCGTTGTTGATGACGTTAACATTTACATACCACACCATCTTCGTCGGAGTCGGCATGTGGGTACGTCCGGTGAATACCTTCCGGCCGTAACGCGGCGTATTGACGATCAACGCTTTGTCACGATGCGCCCAGTAGGAAACTTCCTCACCCTTCAGGTAACCCTTAACCTTATTCCAGTCGATATTCTTGGCTGGATCCATCTCGGTAATGAAGGGGTTTTCCGCGACCATCGCTGCGAAGCCAGGTCCTGACCAGTGAGATCCCTGGTAGTTCCCTGCTTTGTAGTTACCGGCCCAAGTCATGGAACCGGAACCCTTCGGTCCGACGTTACCCGTCAACATCAACGGGGTGAAGGACGCGCGGTTATGCATGGTTGCGTGGAAGTAATGGTTGATGCCTTCACCGTAGTGGATCTCAACCGGCTTGATGGTACCCATATCGCGCGCCAGACGGACGATCAGGTCCTTCGGTGCGTGACAGATCTGGTTTACGGTGTCGATATCGTAATCCTTGTAATGAACTTTGTGCATTTCGTACGTCGGCATAACGGAAATGGTCTTCCCGCTGACCAACTTAACGTCATACACACCATCCAGTGCAGGATCGATATTCTTCTTCAGCATCTTAGCGCCGATGTCTTCACGGTTGATCGCCACGGGTTTATTCGTGTTCGTATCCCAAACCATGAAGTCCGGCATCTGGTTACGGTTGTAGTTCTTCATCCACTTCGTGGTGAACCCATCCTTCGGCAGCTGCTGAGCCTTGTAGCCGGGGATGATGTCATCCGGATGCAAGCGGACGAGGTTGTCGGTACGAGTCAACAAAGGCATGTCGGTGTACTGTTTAACGTAGTCAACATCGACAAGGCCTTCGTCCATGATGATCTTGTTGATACCACAGAACAGGGCGATGTCGGCCAAACCAGCGCGACACGGCACCCAGTAGTCCGCCTTCGTTGCCGGCGGGTTGTACTCGGGAGCGATCGAAACCAGCGTACCACCGCGTTCCATGATCTCGGTGTACCAGTGCGCTTCCGGCATCTTGTTCTCGATCAGGTTCTTACCCCACTGAATCGTCATCTTCGCATAACGGTGGTCAGCGAAGTCGATGTCAGAGGTCTGCATCCCATGCGTCCAGGAGTGTCCCGGAGCCTGGTCACCATGCCAGGTGTAGTTGGACCATGCACGACCGCCCAACACCTTACCCGGTCCCCGACCACGAATGATCGAGTCCAGCAAGGCCATCTGGTTACCTAATCGGTAGACACCATACTTACCCAAAACGCCGAGCAGGCCCATGCCGCCGCGATACTTGAAAGTACGCGGACCGGAACCACCCATCGCTTCGATCAACTCAGGCTGGTAGCCTTCGTTTTTCAAACGCTGAGCACCCCGCTTACCACTGTACGCTTTCGCTACAGCGATATGACCCTTGGCCAGGTAAGTGAAGGTCTGATCCCAGGACATACGAACGAATTGGTCGGTGCCCCGGCTTGTCATCTTATATTTTTCTCGGTTTTCCTTATTCAAATACGGAAAACCATCGTCCGCCCACTGCTTCCAGCCTACGCGGATCATCGGATACTTGTTCCGGTAAGGACCGTAAGCACGCCTCGGGTACGTCATACCACGCAGACACATGCGCGGGTTCCACGCGGCGTCAGCCTGGTTGCCGTAGAGGTCACGGACTTTGTGGTGATCATAGTTCTGCTCGATCCGCATCAGGATCCCGTTCCGGACGAATCCGCGAACACGACACTGGTGGGTATCGTTGGGTGAACAGCAGTAGGTGAAAGACCGCTCATACTTGTACTGATCGCGGTAAACTTCCTCCCACCGTCTGTCCGGGTAGGATTCCAGCGGATTCCCTACCTTGACTACGGGCTTTAATTGAGCTCCTACTTTCTTACTTGTCAGCGCCATAGCCGTAGCTACGCCAGCACTCACCTGCAAGAATTTCCTTCGGTTTAGTCTCATAAAACTTGCCCTCCCTTTGGGAATGAAAAAAGACTAAATGAATAATAACTACTGAGCTCCTGCATTGATTCTACGCACTCTCGGGTGCGCCCCCGTGAAAATAGCCCCCCTTTCTCGTTAGAAACCTGTCTAAAATTAAAACAACTCATCACAAACAACTACTCCTACAAAGGTCCTCAACTTCCAAATATAAAATCACCGGCTCCACTAAACGCCGGCGCGTAACTCGTAGACTTCAACGCAGCGGTCGCAGGCACCATCCTTGTTTTCCCAGTCAGGGAAATCAATCTGGATCGCCTCGATCACCATTTCATCGCAAATACTTTCCACATCGTCCACCCAGTTGTACGTGGGAAACTTGCACAGCGGACAGGGCGATCCCTGGAGATGGATATAGTCTCGCTCTTCCTCGCTGATCTCGGCGTCGTCGACATACTTGCTCATCAGGGACTCGAGATCCGTGGCCATGGAAAGCAACTCTTCGTGAGTGAACTTTTCCGTCTGCCAGATCCCCTCGAAGATTCCCCGCCGCTGTTGCTCAGGAATCTTGCGGTAGAAATTATCAAACTCGCGGTAGCGGGCCTCCCGGGGCAGGACTGAAATGATTCCAGCCCGCTCCAGACGGGAATCGACGTATATATTCCACAACAACCGGAACCGGGCCGTGATGAGGTTCTTCACGGACGGGTTACCGGGAATAAAAGCATCCTCGTAATCAAACTCCGGATCGACCATGTCCTTGGCGTGCATGAACTCGTGGATGAGAAATGCGTCGAGCTCCTGCGCCTCCTCCGGATTAGAAAACCGACTGGCAAGCACCCGCATTTCAATCACGGGACGGCCGGAGATCCGGTTCAGCACATTCGATCCTTCGTCGACCTTGTTGATCGCACGCTTCACCGTAACCTCGTGAATGCGTTCTTCAAAATCGCGCGCCAGATCATACGCAACGACTCCGTCGTCAGACTCATCGTTGTCTTGTGATTCGGGGTCTTCGTTCGGGTGGGTTTCGGTGGGGGTAACTGCTTCGTCTTCGGGGTGGGATTGCGGGGTTGGCTCGTCAGACTCTGACTCCGTCGCTGACATCGACGTCTCTTCACCGGAGCCGGCGCCAACGGCGACCAACTGGGCTCTGCGCGCGGCGCGCCTTCTCTTGGGAATCAGCCCGACCGCTTCAAGCGCTCGAAGGACATGTTCACCGAGTTTCAACCGCTCGATGAAAAATGCCTTGTTCACTTTCTCGAACGCCACCTCCCGATCATCTTCGGGAACTTCGTAGATGGGGTCGGAAAGAGAATGGTACTCGTCGTACTCCGCACGACTACCACTTCTCTCCAAGTGGTTGAGGTGACGGAACACGGCCTCTTCCATTAGCTGCGGACTATAGTTTGCTCTCATAGGTGCTCGTTACCCTACGATAGGATTTCTCCTACCTAACTTTCAGCTGAACTTCCAAACGGTTGTTACAGTCAGGCAATAGAAAAGCGCACTACTAATTAGGCCCTTTTATACTTAGATGTAAGAGTTTATATGCAATTTCAACCTCAATGTCAAGAAATATAACCCCTTATTTTTCTGTGAAAAAATTGGGGAAAAAGCCGCCCACTCCCACCCTCATGGGGGTAATAAATTTTCATTTTCTTTCTATCTAATAGTATTAAACCTTATAACATGTTGTATTTAAACAACTTCTTAAATAGAAAAATTATTTTCTCGGTCTAATAGGATTTTTCCGTCTGGGA
>CAZVZT010000067.1:0-3285 GCA_964631515.1 uncultured Nitrospinaceae bacterium | reverse complement strand
CTTCAACGAGAAAATTTATTACATCGGGTCGGATATTCATTACATCGGGTCAGGGCTGGGCACTCAGCTCTTGCTTCATTTTTTCAATTTCTTCAATCGCCTTCGTGATGGGTTCCGGATCCCCGAGCTCTTTAGAAACTTTTTTCGCGAGGTCCAGATATTTTCCGCATGAATCCACCCGACTGACAACCAGTTCCATGCGTGCCACCGTCAGAAAAAGCTGAACCCTGCTCGTGGTGTTTTGAACTTCTTCAAACAATGTCCCGGCTTTATCGAAGTCAACCTCGGCCTCATCGAACTTTTCACCCTTGAACCTTAAGTTGCCGAGGTAGGTGTGGTCCTGCGCGGCCCCCATCTTATCGCCCACCTCAAGGGCCAGCGCGAGAGCATCCAAGTAATACTTCTCTGCTTCATCCCGCTTGCCGTTGTTGAAACTGAGGTTACCCATGTGGCGGTAGTCGGTGGCAATTTCTTTTTTATCACCCGTACCCAAGGAGATAGCAAGCGCAGCCTGAAGGTGATCTTTAGCCCGGTCCCTGTACCCACGGCTCTGGCACAACTCACCTAGGTTCCTGTGATCGATGCGCTCTTCCCCCGCGTTCTGGAGTTCCTGGCTCTTCTCCAAGGCTTTTTTGTAATGCGCTTCCTGCTTGTTCCTCGATTGCTGCTCGCCATAAATCCTTCCCAGCACGCGGTGATCATGGCAGACGCTCCTGACATCGTTGATCTCTTCCGCAACCTTAAGCGCTTTTAGGGATTGCTGTTCGGATTCAGACCAGTCTTCTTTTTGCAGGTACAGGTTGCTTCGGTTCCGGTGGTCCTCAGACATTTCAAACTTATCGCCTGCCTTGGTATTCATCTCCAAGGCCTTCCGGTAGTATTTGTCGGCAGCAATCCAGTCGGTTTTTTGCAGGCTCAAGTTCCCCAGATTCCGGTAATCGTTCATCAGCCCGCGGTCATTTCCTTGCTTCTTGTGGAAGCGCGTGGACTTATTGATGAGCTTTTCAGCTTCACCGAGCTTGCCGCGCATCATCAATACGGTGGCCTGGGCGTCGTACAGCTCCCCTAGCCCTGAAGTATCCTTGGTTTTTTCCATGATCCCGACCGCCCGGCTGTAGCTTTCGTCGGCACCTTCAAGATCATTCATTTCCTTAAGCAGCCCCCCCAGGCTGCCAAGCGAAAAACCGAGCCCGGCCTCGTCTTTCAACTTCTCTTTCAACTCAATAACCTTCCGCAGTGTTTCGACAGACGCATCCAACTCGCCCGCAAGAAAGTGGAGGTGACCCAATTCATCCAGAACAGACAGCCTGGTCTTGTCGTCTTTTTCATCTTCGGATTTTTTTAGCGCCTCCAGCAGCTCTGCCCGGCGACGCTTAATGTACTCCGGACGAGACATGAGATGGACCAGCTTGTCCTGCAACTGTTGCGCGCCCTTGGAATCCTGCATGGCCTCATACAACGCGCTGGCCCGGCTGAAGTAGCTTTCCGCCTGTTCAAGGTTTTCCCGTTTTAAATAAATATCGCCCAGGGATTCGCATTGCTGGGCAATACCGGGACGGTTCTCCAGCTGCTCCATGATTTCCAGGGAACGCTCGAACTGTACCCGGGCATCGTCATAGTTTTCCTGCAGGAGCCGCACGTTGCCGAGGTTGGAATAGCCGCGGGCTTCGCCCAGAGCATCGCCCAACTCGGACATGAGTTTCAGGGATCGCTCATAATGGTCCAAAGCTTTGTCGAGATCCTTTTCCCGGGAAGTCTTGGGCTGGAATTCCTCCCCTCCCTTGTAAAGGTAGATATTTCCCAGGCTGCCCAGAAGGTAGGACTGACGCCGCCGATCCTGCCCCTTCTCGATAATTTCCAGAGCACGGTTACAGTACTCTTCGGCTTTATCGAATTGCTCGGGCTGGCCGGAATAGCCCAACTGGAGCAGGATACCCGCCAGGTTGCCCATGCAGACACCGGCGGAATGCTTGTCGCCCAACTCCTCGAACAGCGCGATAGATTTCTCGATCGCCCCGGCCGCTTTTTCCATCTGGCGGCTACGGTAATACAACTCTTCCAAGTCCTGATATTTGGCTAAAATCTCCCGTTTCTTGCCGGCCTGTTTGAGGGACTCGATTTCCTTGAGCACTGCCTCCTCTTTCTTCTCAAGGTATTTTGGGTGTTTCTTGAGTGAGTCGAGCTTGTCGTCGAGCTGTTTGATCCGGTCCTGGTGCTTTTCTGCATCGAGCAGGGTTTTGGAGCGGTCTAAAAAATCTTCCGCGGTTTCCAGATCATCACGCTTGAGATAAACATTCCCCAAGTACTCGTTGTAGAGGCTCTGACCTTCGACATCGTTGGCTTGTTCAAGGAGTCTCAACGCTTTTTTATAGTTGCCCTCGGCTTCGTCCAGCTTTCCCTTGTAAAGAAAAACGCTGCCCAGGTTACCGAGTGAACTCTCGATCCCCCCGGGATCCTTCACTTTTTCCATGAAGGTCAGGGCCCTGCTGTAATAATCTTCGGCCTTGTCCAGTCGACGGCTTTGGAAACAGAGATTGCCAAGGTTGCCCAGCACATAGGCCTGCCCCGCCTCATCACCGGATTGCTCCATATGTTTCAGGGCTTCGAGGAAATTGGATTCCGCATCCTGCAGGTTGTTCTGGTTCAAGCAATCCAGCGCAATCTTTTCATATTTCTTTCCTTCTTCAATCTCTGCCATTGGTGTCTTGCCTCTCAAAATAAAGTGGTCGGTCTCCGAGAAATTCCCCACCACGCCATCGCAGGCGCAAACACAACGGGCCCGCCGTGGCGAACTGATGACAACTTATTGTTTTCTGGCTAGGTACGGAATTATAAGGGGTTCAGCTCCATCTGTCAACTCGACCGCCTTCGAAAGAAAAACCAAAAACGATGGACGCGCGCCCTATTCGCTCTCAGTCAATTGAAGAAATCTATGAGCAGTCGGGCACGCAGGGGGAAACCTTACACTTCGAGTGAAGGTCGGCTGAAAAGAGACGTTGCCATCAACGCAACATTCGGCGAACAACCACCATTTCAAAAATAATATTTTAAGACACAGGCCTGGCAGACTTTCAACGCCTAACCATTAAAAATTTCTACAAGTTCGCGTTATGCGGCAGGGCAAGGGTCAGGTACTTGCCTCGCTCGCCGTAGAGAAAACCTTGTTTCTCCAAGTGAGCAACAGACTCCTCAACAATACCCGGCTCTTCTTCTTGCAACCCCTGTTCGCAGACATGATCGCGAATCTGCTCGAGTGTTTTTGGGGACTCGTTGCAGAACAAAATG
>CAZVZT010000066.1:0-7061 GCA_964631515.1 uncultured Nitrospinaceae bacterium | reverse complement strand
GCCTCGGTCAACGGCACCCTGATCCCCGCCGACCTGCTCAAACGCGAGATGACCGCCTACCGGCTGATGTCGGCGCACCAGGGACGCGAAGTCCGGCCCGAAGACGAGGAAAAAATTGCCCAGGGTCTTTTGATGAAAGCGATCGATACGGAACTGATCTACCAGAAGAGCGTCGAGAAGAAGTTCAAGGTTGATTCCGCCACCATCGACCGCGAGCTCGAGCGTATCCAGGGCCAGTTTCCGGACAGAAAGCTTTTTCTTGCCACCCTGGCGCAGCAGCGGCTGACAATCGGCGTCCTCAGAAAAAACATCGAGAAGGCACTGCTCAAGGAAGAGCTCGTCCGCACGGAAATCGCTCCCGGGGCCAAAATAGACGAAGCCCAGGTGCAAGCGTTTTACCGGGAAAACAAGGACACGTTCATGAAACCGGAGTCCAACCGGGTGAGCCATATCTACTTATCCATTCCACAGCACGGGGAAGGCCAGGCGGAAAGTGCCCAGGACCGGGCCAAGGCCGAAGAGATCATCGCCTGGGTCAAGGACGAGGCCCGGCGGAAGATCAATGAGGCCGCATCCAAGTTGAGGGCAGGGAAGACATTTGCCGAGGTGGTCAAAGAGTATTCCGAGGATGCCGAGTCGGCCGCCAAGGGCGGTGACCTGGGGTTGATCATGAAGGGGCAGATTCTTCCGGAAATCGCCCAGGCGCTGGACACAATGAAAGTCGGTGACACCAGCGGCGTGATCGAAAGTTCGTTTGGTTTTCACATCATTCAACTGACCGGGAAGGAACCCAGCCGCCCGATCTCCTTGGAAGAAGTCAAATCAGACATTCTAAACAACCTGCTGAAAGCCAAGACCCAGGAGCTACTCCAGGAGTACCTTTCCCGGTTGCGCAAGAAGTCTGATATCAAAATTTTTATTTAACTAAGGTTTGCTTCCAGGCAAGACGTAATATCTTGCCTGTTTCTGGGACACCGGCCCTGTCGTTTCCTAATAACCCCCCCCCACCCTGACCCTCTTATGAAAATCCTGGTCACAGGCTCCACCGGATTCCTGGGATCGGCAATTGCCCGGGAGCTGCTAAGCGATGGGCGGGACGTCAGGCTCCTCGTCCGCAAAGGGGCTGACACACGCAATATCGATGACCTGGACGTAGAGGTGGCGTTAGGCGACCTTAGGGACCCACCCTCCCTCAAGTCCGCGCTGACAGGGTGCAGCGTCCTTTACCACGCAGCGGCTTATTATAGTTTGTGGGACCGTGACCAGCGCCTGATCTACGATATCAACGTGGCAGGCACACGCAACATCCTGCAAGCGGCCAGAGAATGCGGTCTCGACCGGGTGGTTTACACCAGCACCGTGGGGTGTATCGGGCTAAACCCCGACGGTGCCCCGGCGAATGAAACCACCCCCTTCGATCCGGCAACATTATCCAACGACTACAAGCGCTCCAAGTACCAGGCGGAACAGGTCGCGCTGGAATTCGCAGATAGCGGCCTGCCGGTCGTGATCGTCAACCCCAGCACCCCGGTAGGCCCCCGGGACATCAAGCCCACACCAACGGGGAAAATCGTTCTGGATTTTCTGAACCGCAACATGCCCGCCTACCTGGATACCGGGCTGAACCTCATCGACGTGGCCGACTGCGCGCGCGGACACCTTCTAGCGGAAAAAAAGGGAACCCCTGGTGAACGGTACATCCTGGGAAACCGGAACATGTCGCTGTTTGAAATCCTGCTCACACTGGAGAGTATTACCGGGCTGAAGGCCCCGCGGATAAAAATACCTTACTGGGCGGCCCTGGCCGCCGGATGGGTTTGCGAGACCCTGTCGAACCGTGTTACCGGGAGACCTCCCGCTATTCCCCTGGCAGGGGTTCGCATGGCGAAGTACTTCATGTATTTTGACTCCTCCAAGGCCGTCCGGGAGCTCGGGCTGCCGCAAAACCCGGTGGAGACCGCCCTCAAGCAGGCGGTGGACTGGTTCCAAAACCATAACTGCACGCGGGCCAAGAATTGATATGGAACTGCTGACGTTGCTCTGGGGAACCGTTCTGCTCAGGCCCTACGTGTTCGTCTTCCTGGCGATCTACCTGGCCATCGCCATTTTTCATTTCGGGGTTGCCCGGGCCGTGATTTTTACCGTCATCGCCTACACGGTTGCTTTTCTTTCCGAGTACTCATCGACCCGAACCGGGTTTCCTTACGGGACCTACCACTACATCGAAACCACCCGGGGCCAGGAGTTGTGGGTCTCCAATGTCCCGTTCATGGACTCACTTTCCTACTCCTTTCTGGCTTACGTGGCCTACTCGATGGCCCTGCTTCTATGGTCCCCGTTAAAGAAAAACGGGTGGGACATTCGCCCGGCTGAAGATAAAAAAATCCGGCAATCGCTGACCGTGGTGTTCTCGGGTGCGATATTTTTCATGCTGATGGATGTCATCATCGACCCGGTCGCCCACATGGGGGACCGCTGGTTTCTGGGGAAAATTTACTTCTACGAAGAGGCGGGAGAATATTTCAATATCCCGCTCACCAACTTTGGTGGGTGGTTCCTGGTGGGCACGGCGATCCTGTATGGTTTCACACGGGTCGACCGCTGGCTGACCGGCAGGCTTCCGGAAACACGGCGCGAGGTTCCGGCGCAAGCCCTGCTGGGACCGGGACTGTATTTTGGAGTCCTTTTATTTAACCTGGCCGTGACGTTTTATATCGGGGAGTGGGCTTTAGGGGTCTGCGGTACGGCCATCACCCTCGCCCTGTTATATCTTATCTACAGTAAGATCCGGGATCCGGACAAATTTACAATATGATTTTTTTTCGGGATGGGGGCGGGTCAATGCATTTTCGTGTTCATGTAAAATCCGTACACGAACAAGGCAACACAGGCTAGGATCAACCCGTCGTCCATGAGCACCTGTTTCCAGTTGGAAACACCGTGGCTTCCGAACCAGGGTACAATGACAAACAGGACCCCCACAAACCCGAGTCCGAGGAGAACGGCCAAAGCAATCACCAACGTTTTCTCATTCATAAACAGCCGGATCCTTTCTTTAGGATATTCGACACCAAAGCCTGACACGGGGAAGATTTTAGCAGGTCCTTTTTCCATAGGGAAGCTTTGTGCGAGGAATTGGAGGCAATACAGGCCTTAATCAAAGGACGGGCCCTTGTTTCAAGCCCGGAAACTTCCTGTTCACGGCCGGAATCTTATAAAAAAAACCATGTCCCGCAAAGATTACAAAACAGGCGACCCGGAAATCGACAAAGCCGTTCAGGAGCTGACCGACCTGGTTGCACCCCACGGGCCCCACGATGTTCTGTGCCGGGAGATTCTGACCACGGTGGCCAAGCTGTTCCTGGAGCACGAGGACCTGGGCGATCACAAGCTGATCAACACCACGTTAAAAGAACTGCGGCACGCTTTCCGGGTTTTCCTTCCATATCGGGACACCCGAAAAGTGGTCGTCTTTGGGTCGGTGCGCACTGAACCGTCCGATCCTTGTTATGCCCAGGCCCAGGAACTGTGCGAACGGCTGACCCGCCAAGGGATGATGGTGATCACCGGCGCCGGGGAGGGAATCATGGGGGCAGCCAACAAGGGGGCCGGTAAGGAGAAAAGTTTCGGCATCAACATCAAGCTTCCCTTCGAGCAACAGGCCAACCCGTATATCGCCGGTGACCCCAAACTGATGCTTTGTAAGTACTTCTTCACCCGGAAACTGATTTTTATCAAGGAGTCCGATGCCACCGTACTCCTGCCCGGTGGATTCGGCACCCTGGACGAAGGCTTCGAAAGCCTCACCCTGTTTCAAACCGGGAAATCCCTGCCCCGCCCCATCATCCTTCTTGAGCCCGAAAACAACGGGTACTGGGAGACATGGGTTGACTGGGTCAAGGCGAAGCTTGCAAAAAACGGGTTCATCTCTCCCGACGACCTGAAGCTGTTCCAGATAAAGCATTCCGCGAAAGAAGCCTGCCGCACGATCACGGACTTCTACCGGGTGTACCACTCGCTCCGTTATGTCAAAGGGCTCACCATCCTGCGTTTCACCTGCCCGATCCCCCAGAAGATCATCGACCAGTTAAATGATGAGTTCCAGGATATTCTTGTGGAGGGGAAAATCCGCTCCGCCCTTCCCATGGAGGAGGAGACCCATGCCCGTGAACTTACCCACCCGATGCCTCGACTCGCCCTAAACTTCAACCAGCGTGACTTTGGGAGACTCAATCAGATGATTCAAAGAGTCAATGAACTGGTGGTCTGAATCAGCACTCCCCCCTCCTGCATGAATATTTTCCCATGACTTGTAATCCGGGATACGTTTCGGTCTTCTGATAAACAACCAGGTGAAAAAAAGTGGATTGGACCGGATGGTTGAGAACCGTCCATAATTTATCGCCTTGATCTGTCAGGTGGGAGGGGGGGATCTTTCGGGAGGTCCTCGTAGAATCAGACGGCCTTCCCCGTTTTATGATCGACCGGCTCCCGGAAGGCGTCTTCCGCTTCCCGGACTAATTGCTGCGTGTGGAGGGTGTGCCGACCCGAAAAATGAAACACGTGCAGTTGCCTGACCCGGGCTTCCCGTGCGAGGAGTCCGGCTTGCTTTGACGTCAGGTGACACCGTTCCTGTGCCCGGTCTTCTTCTTCAGCAAGAAAAGGCGCCTCACAGAAAAAAAGGTCTGCATCCCGGACCAAGTCGACAATCCGAGCTTTGTTCGATTCGTTGTACACGGTGTCCACGACGTAACCTATTTTTTGCCCGGGAGAGATGAGGACCAGTTCTTCTTTCAACCGGCCCAGCGTTGTTTCCCGGTTCCCGTTTCCTCCGGATGGAATTTGAATGACATGATCTTCCGGCTTTTCCTCAAAGATACTTTGCTTGAGTTTGTTGAGCCACGCGCCGGAAGGATAGCCCAACGCTTCGAGCCGGTCCTTGCGCACGTTCACGTGGAACCGCTCCTCCAAAGCAAATCCGAGGCAGGGAACGCGGTGCTCCAGGATCGCGGCACGGATGACGAAGCCAGGCTCCTCGACCAGCCTACCATCAACAAACGGTCCCTCGCGCTCTTCGCTCTTGCGAAACCGGTCGATGGCCCTGAACCTTGCCTTGAGCAGCCGGTCTTTGCGGACCTCGGTCACCTCGAGCGTCACCGATTCGCTGTACCGATCGACCAGGTTCCAGGTGAACCCGGAAAGTTTTCCTTCCACGTTGGCGATGAAGTTTTCCGGGCCGAACAAGTGGATCGTTTCTCCCCGGCCAAACACCACGCGCAGCAACCGATCAAACCCGATAAAGTGATCGATATGCGTGTGGCTGACGAAGATATGGGATACCTTCAACAATTCGCTGTTGGAAACCGCGGACAAGTCGCCCAGATCGAACAGCAGGGCCCTCCGCTCGTAAAGAAAATGAACCATCATGCCGGGATCGCCCAGCGGATCGTTGATCAGTTTGGATAAGAAGTGGGGTTTCATACACAATTACGTTTTATTTGCCAGCAGGTAAGACTCTATAAACCCTCCCAGATCGCCATCGAGAACAGCGTCGACGTTTCCGGACTCGTGGTTGGTGCGCAGGTCCTTGACCAGCTGGTAAGGTTGAAGAACGTAGGAGCGGATCTGGCTGCCCCACTCGATTTTTTTCTTCGCCTTTTCCTGCTCCTTCTTTTCCTCGTGAAGTTTTTCCTGCTCCACTTCATAAAGTCGGGCCTTAAGAACTTTCATGGCCGAAGCTTTATTTTTATGCTGGGACCGTTCGTTCTGACACTGAACGACGATACCCGTCGGCGCATGCGTGAGCCGCACCGCCGAGTCAGTGGTATTCACACCCTGTCCACCCGGACCCGAAGCGCGGTAGACATCAACCTTGAGGTCTTCTTCCTTCACCTCGACCTCGATGCCCTCATCCACCTCGGGAAAAACAAAAACGGAAGCAAAGGACGTGTGCCGTCGTTTGTTGGCATCGTAGGGGGAAATGCGCACCAGGCGGTGCACCCCGATCTCCGCTTTCAGGTACCCGTAGGCGTAGTCACCCGAGAAAGTCAGTGTAGCGCTCTTGATCCCGGCTTCTTCCCCGTGCTGCATGTCCAGAATCTCGGTTTTATACCCGTTACGCTCGCCCCAGCGCGTGTACATACGCAAAAGCATCTGCGCCCAGTCCTGTGACTCGGTTCCACCGGCTCCCGAATTGATGGAGACGATGGCGTTGTTAAAATCGCTCTCTCCGGAGAGCAGGGCCTCCATCTCGACGCCGGCCACTTTCTTTTCCAGTTCAGCGATCGCGTTTTCCAGTTCGCTCAAAAGCGACTCATCTTCTTCCTCCTCAGCCAGTTCCACCAAGGCTTGGGCATTCTCACATTCTTTATGAAGGTCTTCCCAGGACTTTACCGAGCGTTGGCAGGTGGATCGCTGTTGCAGGATTTTTTGAGCGGACTCATTATCGTCCCAGAAACCCGGACGGACGGTTTCCTTGTCCAGGGCCTCAATTTTCTTTAATTTGTCATCGACGTCAAAGATACCCCCTGAGCCGGTCGATGCGGCCACTGAGGTCCTGATGCTCCTTCTTGAAATCTTCCAGAATCATTCGAGTCTCCTAAAATCTTGTGGTGTTTCTGGTCCCATTTTCTCCAATAACCCGGCGGAAAGCAAGCCGCCTGCCAAGGTCTCCCGAGCTTAAGGAAAACACGATTACAGAACTAAAACTAAAAACCTAGGATCCAGAGCAAGGCCATCAGCATTCCTGAATAGGTCGTAGGCGGCCGCTTGGTCCTGGAAAGCAGTTTTTTCCCTAGTCAAAAATATTTTAATTCCTTGAAGAATGCGCCGGAAGTGCCGAAACGACAGGTACGGGACGCCCACCCATCATTTCTTAGGATTTGCAGGAGCTTGGTAAATATTTTTTGAGCCCCCTGTTCAGGCCTAATGGATTCTATGTTAGTATGTTAAACACAAATGAGATACCTTACCTTTCGGACTAGAAAGACTTCTCTTTTCGAAAACCCACTGCCTGAAATTTATCTCAACAGGAGCCTCCGGAATGACCCAAAAACATAAGG
>CAZVZT010000065.1:0-7142 GCA_964631515.1 uncultured Nitrospinaceae bacterium | reverse complement strand
GATCTTTTTTCCGGGGGACACGGCTGTATGAAGTGATTCAGGTGCTCGCTAGCCGCAATTTTATTTATATTGTTGTTCTGTTCGCGATTGTTGGAAAGCTCGACTGGTTCCTCTGGCTCGCCGGACTGGGCTCCAATGTTTTCGCGCTCAGCCTGTATCTGGCCAAGCGAAAAATCCTTTACTCAACCCCCAACGGAGGGAGAGACTAAACTTTTTCACCCCTCCAAACTTTTCTTTCTCTGAAAAAGTTTCAAACCAACTAGAACTTATTCAAACTTGCCTGATTTTGCTACAGAAACTTAAAGTGAGAGGTTCGTTTTGTCATGCACGAAAGTGACTACCAGAAATCCGTCTCGGAGCATTCAGAGGAGGTTTGTGCCATTCTGGCCTTACCGCGCCCTCCGGATACATGGTCTGTGGCGGACTGGTACTGGAAGGTGGTCGGCGGGACTCCTTTCCTGATGAGAAATGTCATCAATCTTCAGCGAGCCGGACTAAACTCCATATTTATTTTTGGTGAGGGGGAGAACTGCGAAGAACTCCTATCCAGGCTTTCGCGGGATAAAAGAGTTGAAATCAGCATGAATTGGGCTTCCGACACCAAGAAACTCGCCCAGTCTACAGGAAGCAGACCCACCCTTGTTTTGAACGGAGGAGCCCTGCATTCCAAGAATGAAATTCGGTCAGGCCTGAAATCTCTGACCAGCTCATCCACAGACAATAAACCTTCATATCTTCTGGGGTGTGATTCCTTCCACGAAACACTGAGTCAAATCGTCTGCGGGAAGGAACCAGAATCCATCGGGACTGGTGAAAACAGGAATAACTCCTTTACTTATCTCGCGGGTGGCAAGGAACTTAGAATTCGGGAAACCACCGATTTTCATACCCAACACGAACGACTTTTAAGGGAGAGCGGACTCAGTAACGACAGCTTCATGGACCGACTGGTCGGCCGTTTTTTTTCCCGTCAATTGACTCGGCTGTTTCTGCAAACTCCTATAACCCCAAACCAGATCACCCTGTTGAGCCTGATCCTGGGATTGGTATCGGCAATGTATTTCTTTCGGGGAACTTACGAAAGCGGGATAACCGGAGCGGGGCTGCTTTTGCTTTCAGCCTGGATTGATTGTACCGATGGGGAAATCGCCAGACTAAAGTTCATGGAATCTGAAACAGGAGGAAAACTAGACATCCTTTGCGATAACCTTGTTCACTTCGCCGTTTTCTTTACCATCGGCATGGGATTGTATCGCACGACGGGGCAGGATATTTTTAAGCTTCTCGGCATCCTCGCCGTCTTTGGAAGCCTTATCTCTTTTATCCTTCTCAGCTCCACAACGATCGATCAAAAAAGAAAAGCTGCTGATGATAATACCGCAAGGACAGAAAAGGGAATGGCCGATAAACTGGCAAACCGGGATTTCACCTATTTCCTTTTGCTGATGGCAGTGATCGGGCAAATGGATATCTTCCTAGGCATTGTTGCGGTGGGGGCAAACGTCTTTGCAGGCTATCTCCTTTATTCGCGCCTTAGGGCCACCTGACTCACCACACAGAACCTCGAAGCAATAGTTTCCCACATAGGGGATAAGTTATGAATCCACTGAGTTCGATTGATCGGGTGGGTAAAGCATTAGTAAAAGCCATCGGACTGGAAATACCGCCCTCCTGAAACTCTGATCAAGGAACCTGACTTTTGCTCTAACACAAAATCCCAGGTGGTTTCAGCTTCTAGTGGGCTCGGGCGGCACTGAACAAAACCTAGGAGGCTTCCTCAACTTTCCGGGGGGCGGGCCGCAAACCAGCAAAAAAATCTTTAACATCTTCTAGCCCCTCCACCACGGGGCAGGGCGGCAACGAAGCCAGAAACTGCTTGCCATAACCCCGGCGCGCCACCCTCGAGTCGAGAATGGAAACGATTCCAGTATCGGTCTTCTTGCGGATGAGTCGGCCGAATCCCTGCTTCAGTTGAATGATGGCGCGGGGAATCTGGTAATGGGAAAAAGGGTCGATCGATTTTCTCCGTAAATCCTCTAGGCGCGCCTCGGTCAGAGGCTCACTGGGCACATCGAATGGGAGTTTAGCGATGATCACGCTCTTAAGCGCATCACCGGGGATATCCACTCCCTGCCAGAAGGATCCCGTCCCGAATATCACGGAAGGCATTTCTTTGAAGCGTCGAATCATCTGCCTTGTAGGAATCTCCCCCTGTTTCAGGAGTTGCAGATGGCGCGACAGAAACTGCATCCGATCAAACACTTGGTTTATCAAAGCATAACTTGTAAATAGAATAAACGTCCTTCCCTCGGAAATCTCCACCAATTCACAACAACGCTCAGCAATGGCATCAGCGTATTTCTCCACTTCCCCAGAAGGCTCAGGCAAATCTCCCGCGACATAAAGCAGGGCTTGACGAGAATAGTCAAAAGGTGAATCAAGAACGCTCTCTTCTTGCGGAATAAACCCAATGCGCTCCTTAATGAATTCGAACCCACGGTGCGTGGCCATCGTAGCCGAGGTCAAAGTTACCCGATCGATCTTTGAAAAAACCTGCTCCTGTAATTCTTCAGCAGCGTTGACGGGAACACCCTGAAGAACTATCCGGCTGTGCCGCTTCTTCTCTGTAATTTCCAGCCAGTAAACATATCCTTCAAGATGCTGGTTGAGAAAGGCGGTGATGGTATTGTTGAATTCCATACATCGGTTGGCGGCGGCAGTAACTTCCACACGCTCCTCCTCCGACGTCAAAAGCCCTTCCAAGGTTTTCAGTCGATCGCATAATTCCTTCAAGGGAATATAAATAGAATTGTCTATAGAGACCGGCTTGTAAAATCGAAGCACTCGGTTTTTACGCCCATACTCCTCCAAAACGTATTTAAAAAAAGATTCCACTGCCTGACGAACCACCGCCACCTGAATACGCACATGAAGAACATACTCATGCTCTATACGGGATAGAATTCCTTTGCGGGTACGCGGATGGAACAGCCGGTCCAGAAAATAAAAAAGCTGGGAGTTAGAGACCTTCAACCCTAGGAATGATGTGGCCGCTTCCTCCAGATTTTGCGCCTCGTCAAACACTACGGCATCAAAACGGGGAAGCACCGCTCCATTACTTGCCACGTTTGCAAAGAAGAGATGATGGTTCACGATCAGGAGGTGGGCACCGAACCATCGTTTTCTCTCCTTAAAATAATAACAAGTGTTGTAGGTTTCGCAGTTTTTCCCCAGGCAAAGGTCCTTTTGCCGGCCCACATCCTCCCATATCGAGGGGAGCGGTTCGAAAGGCAGGTCTCCTTTGACTCCTGTTGGCGTTTCCTTAATCCAGTCGAAAATGGTCTGGAGCTGGCCGTCTTCCTCCGCCTTGGTGAACAACCCCGTCTGGCTCGCACGTTTGAGCCTTCTTAACGAAAGATAGTTTTCGTGTCCTAGACAAAGCGCGTAGCGGAAAGGGATATTTAACTTTTCACGAAGGAGGGGGATATCGTGATAGAGAAGTTGCTCCTGAAGCGTTTTCGTGTAAGTGGAAACGACCACCTTTTTGTTGAACCGCACAGCCCATAAAATAGCGGGAACGAGGTAGGCTAGACTTTTTCCCGTCCCCGTACCGGCCTCCACGATCAAATGATACCCCTTATCAAAAGATCGTGCCACCGACTCGGCCATGGCAATTTGTTGCGGCCGATCTTCGAATTCGGCCATGTTGCCAGACAAAAAACCACCTTCTTTAAAATAATTCCCGATTTCCTTTTCGACCATAGCCAAGGCATGTTAAGCGGACAGGGTCCAGTGGTAAAGAAATTTCTTCTTCAGATATTAATCGGACATCCTCGGGTTGACCTTACCCTTAAAATTACTTATCCTGTTAAGGGTTGAGAACACACATCACTCCATTCTCTCCGCGTCTTTTTAGGTGTTTGCCTTCAACCTGAACTTCGTACCAAATAAGATCAGGCAGTCCCTACCGGGAGATCTCCTATGAAAAAGATCGTTCCACTCATTTTGTTACTCTCCTTTTGGACTCCATATGCCTACGCTACTGAGGGTGAGCAACAAAAACTCCTCAGGGATTCCGTGTTGGTTATGGAAGAAATAATGAACGCTCCGGATCAGGAAATACCCGCCAACTTGATTTCTCAAGCCAAGGCGGTAATCATTTTTCCCACCATGGTCAAGGGCGGGTTTTTCATTGGCGGACGTTACGGCAATGGAATTGCCACGGTACGCTCCAAAGCAACGGGGAGATTTGGCCCTCCTGGATTCATCACACAGAGCGGTATAAGTTTTGGGTTTCAATTCGGCGCCGAGGCGGTGGACCTCATTCTGCTGGTTATGACTCAGCGGGGAATAGAGGGATTACTGAAAAGCAAGCTCACGCTGGGGGGAGATGTGGCGGTTTCGGCAGGACCGATCGGGCGCCACGCGGAGGCGGCGGCGGATATGAGGATGCAGGGTGAAATTTACTCCTATTCCCGTAGTAAAGGTGCCTTCGCCGGTATCTCCCTCAAAGGAACTCTGATTGAGGAGAACAAAGACGCCAACCATACTTATTATGGACAGACCCCGATCAGGGATATCCTGATGAACGGAAAAGTAAAAAAACTTCCACAATCCGCCAAACGGTTCATCAAGGGAATAAATCTCATAGCCAGAGCAAAGGGGAAGGGAGCTAAAAAATAAGGTCCCCCTGCAACCCGTTTCTCGCCCTTAACAGGATTTCAATTTATAATTCTTTCGCGAATTCTGGCACTGAGAGTATCCAGAACGATTACCACGCAGGCGATCGCCAGAAGCGCCGTCCCCGCCTGATTGTACTGCAGCAGATTAATCCATTGCTGAAGGAGGAATCCGATCCCTCCCCCGCCAACAAATCCGATAACGGTTGACATGCGCACGTTGATGTCCCACCGGTAAAAACTCAAAGCCAGAAACTGCGGAATCACCTGTGGCAGAACTGAGAACAGCACCACCTGCATCGACGTCGCCCCCGTCGCAGTGACAGCCTCCACCGGGCCTGGATCAATACTCTCAACCTGCTCCGAAAATAATTTTCCTAAAGCAGCAACGGAATGTACCCCCAGTGCCAGCACACCCGCGAACGGACCGATCCCCACCCACACCGCAAATAAGATCGCCATGATCAAAGGCTCTATTGAGCGAAGAACGTTAAAAACCGTACGCACTGCGTAATAAACACCGATGCTGACAGGATTCCCCATCATCAGGTTACGTGCGCCGAAAAAACTGAGTGGCGCCGCAACGAAAATAGCAAACGTGGTCGCCATCAACGCAAGAAAAATGGTCTCAATTACCTTGTCCGTAGTCAGTTTCAGCGTCTCGCTCACGCGCCATTCCCCGGTCCGCCAAGACACAATAGAGCGAATCGTTTGCACGTCACCGCGTGCCGTCGGGGGAACAACAACATCACGCTGGAAGTTTCCACGCTCATCCGTTTCAAACGAACCCAGTGGGTACTCCTGTTCGATCGCATTGATCCAGACGAGCAATCCCTTCTCTCCAGGCTTGAACCCTTTACCTTCCACCACCAAGCGGTCGCCGATTTTTCCCCGGGATTCCGAAAGAGTGAGCGACCGCCCACCAAAGGTTTTATCGGATCCGGTCGTCTTTGCCGGAAAATCCGATAAAAAGAAGACCGCCTCCGCTGTTTGCGATTGCCTTTCGGCAGTAAACAAGTCCGGGCGCAAAAGGTCACGTACCAGTGGCTTGACCAAGTGAACGTCACGCACAAGCTCTCCCGGGTCAATTTCTGTCACCTTCCAACCGTAGCTGTAAACCACTAACGCAAGAAGGGTGAGGAACAGAAACCGGGTTTTCGCATAAAAGGGGCGTTCAAGGGAAGGATGGCGTGGCGGTGGTGTGTCTATCACGGGAAAAAGGTATTATTTTTAGAATTCCAAGAACGTTACAGTTGGAGTCCGGCAGCACTCAGCCACAACAAACCGAGCCCGGCCAACAGAACCACTCCGTTTAATTTGACGGCAAGAGAATGCAAGGTTTTGAATCGGAGTTCTAGAGAGTTTCGTTCCTCGGAAGACGCAGTGGATTTTATCCTGGCTTTCAGGTCGCGGGCTTTCGGACTCACAATCAATCCCGCAGGGAACAGTCCGGCCATCATCACAAGCAGAAAAACCAATTTCATCCCTATGGGAGCCTGCGCACCCACCAGCAGCGTCACCAAAGTCAGAACAGCGCAGACATACCCGATCAAATAATATCTGGGGAAAATAACGCCCACTACCTCCCCAGCCTTTTCTCGGTCAAGCACTTTGAAGATCGCCGGCGCGGCAAAAAACGAGAAAAACACGATACTGCCAATCCAGCAGACGAGGCTTGAAATATAGACAAAATGAATCAGGTTTGTGAGCATACAGAACGCCTCCGCTTCCTCATAGCATACACCCCCATAACATGGGGAATCCTATACATTAATGGACTAGCTTCCCCTACGAAGACATGGCGGTCGATTCAATTTCGTCGATGATTTTCCGGGCAGCTCCGGCCGGGTCATTCGTGTCCCTGATGGGACGACCCACGACTATGAGATCGGCGCCGCGGGAAATGGCATCTTTGGGGGTCACAATGCGGCTCTGGTCATCCGCCTTCACTGCACCCCATGACGGCCGAATACCGGGAACCACTGCTTTAAAGTTGGGGCCATAGGATTTTTTGATGTCCGCTACCTCTTCGCCCGAGCAAACCACCCCGGCACACCCCGACTTCTGGGCCATACCCGCCCGGTCAAGCACCAGCTGGTTCAAGCTGAGTCCATCCCGGTAGCCGAGCCGTGAAAGCTCCGATTCCGACAAGCTGGTGAGCACCGTAACCGCCAACACCTGTATTCCGGTTTCACTCACTTCAGCCGCTGTTTTCAAAATCGATTCCCCGTCACCAGCATGTACGGTGATGAACCGGACCCCATATGTCGAAGCCGCCCGCAAAGCAGCGTTGACCGTAGCCGGAATATCGTGCAATTTGAGGTCAAGAAAAATAGACGCCGAACTGTTGTCCCGCACCACCTTGAGAATATCGGGCCCTTCCTTGACAAACAGCTCAAGCCCCACCTTGAAACAACCCACCGTGTCACCCAGCAGGCGAACATACTCTTCCGCCTTCTTGCG
>CAZVZT010000064.1:0-7164 GCA_964631515.1 uncultured Nitrospinaceae bacterium | reverse complement strand
GCCGTTAGTGAACTTAAACGCGCGCTGATTGCTGTTCAGGGAATGGGGTTGGACGAGAATTCGGAGGCGAAGGCAAAATCTGACAAGGTCGTCGCCAGTATCCAGTCCCTGTTGGGTGATTTTGGAAGTGGTGAAGCCCACCCCGAAGCCGCGCCTACTTCGACCCAGCCTGTAGGGGTAGTAAAAGTGGAAGAAGCCCCAGAGATCGAATTGCCCGTTGTTGAAGAAGCTGTTGAAGAACACGCGCCTGCTGCCGAAGAGCATACCGACGAAGCGGCTCCCGAGCCGATGGCCGAAGCTGAGCACACCCCTGAAGTTGAGGAACCTACCGAAGGGGCCTCCAGCGATGAAGGCGAAGGTGAGGAAACAGGTAGTGACGGCGAAGATGAAGAGGAAGAGGACGAGTAATTTTCTCCATTAGCCTTTTCGTCTAACGCTCAGAAAAAATCAGGATGCATACCTTAAAATATATTTTCTTCATCCTGCTCATCACCGCAGTTGCTTTATTTGCCGCAAAGAACATGCACACGGTGCAGGTTCACCTGTTTGACTGGAACTTTGCCGACTACACCCTTCAAGTTCCCACAATGGTGGTCGTGGTTGGTTCATTCGGGTTCGGGTTTCTTGTGGCCTGGTTTTTTGAGTTATTTCCCCGACTCAAACTCAAAGCGACGATGCGCAGGCAGGATCGGAAGATCGAATCGTTGGAAGAAGAAATCCAGAGGCTATCCCCCCCTCACGCCCCGGCCATTTCTAAGACTGCTATTCCTAGCACAGAAGAGTAACCCAAACTGCTCTAGAGTGACATGCGGTAGGCAAGGGAATCAGACGGACCGTTCGGGTTGTTGTTGGGTGATGCAGTGAACACCGCCTTGTCCCTTGATTAGAGCACGTGAAGAGATACCGACGATCTGCCGCGTTGGAAAATATTTCTTGAGAAGGTTTTCTACGATGTGATCGTTGGGGTGATCGTAAGATGGGTACAGTACGACGCAGTTCCCGATATAAAAATTTGCGTAGCTTGCCGGAAAGCGTAAGTTGTTGGACTTGACGGCGCCAGGCATGGGTAAGGGGATAACTGTGAATCGGTTTCCATCCTGATCCACCGCTTCTTTCAGCGATTCGAAAAGTGATTTGAGGTTCTGGTGGTTTTCGTCATCCGGGTTACCCTCCTGTGCACAGAGGATAGTGGTCGGATTTACAAATCTTGCCAAGTTGTCGATATGCCCATCCGTGTCATCGCCTTGAAGCGTGCCCTTAAGCCATATAACGTTAAAAACACCGAGATAATCCTTTAAATATTTTTCCATCTCTTCACGTGATTTTTCTCCATTGCGGTTGGGATCAAGTAAGCAGTTCAAGGTAGTGAGGCAGGTTCCTTCTCCGTTGACCTCAATGGCGCCTCCTTCGAGAACGATGTTTGGATCAAACCAAGGTAGCCCCACTGCACGAATAATTTCTCGTCTCGCCGCGTCGTCCTTCTCCCACGGATATTTTTTCCCCCAAGAATCGAACCGCCAGCGGTTGGCTGCGACCTGGCATCTGAACGGACTCTTATGCTTTAGAAAATTTGGACCGAAATCCCGTATCCATGCATCGTTCGTCGGGATCGTATGGAAACTGATGTGGTTCGTTGAAATTCCTTCTCGATGAAGCTTGGTGCAGGTCTCGTTTTTTGCATGTGAATCATTAACAAGGATGTTGACCCGTTCGCCCTGGATTAGGTTGCGCACAATTTCGAAATAGGCTTGTTCAACTTCAAGCAGGTCTCCCTTACTCCAGGTTTCCGCGTTATGAGGCCAAGCGAGCCAGGTGGCTGTGTGTGGTTCCCATTCCGCGGGCATGAAATAGCCCAGAGAAACCGGAGTGGAGCATTCAAGCATGTGGGTCATCGTAGAGGCGGGTTAGATTTTTGTAGGCATCGACGCGCCGATCGCGTAAAAAAGGCCAGTTCTGTCGAGTCTGTTCAATTTTTGACAGGTCGCAGTTCGCGATCAGAATTTCTGGCTTGTCTTCTCCGGCACTGGCTATCACTTCTCCGAACGGATCGCATACGAACGATTTCCCCCAGAAGGTGAGGGCATCTTCACGTCCCACGCGATTAGCCGCGGCAAGGAATACACCGTTGGCAATGGAGTGGCCTTTTTGCACCGTCTCCCATGCAGCGGCTTGTTTTTCCTTCTCTCCCGCATCCGCTTCCTGGTAGCCGATCGCGGTTGGATAAAACAGGAACTGTGCTCCGGAAAGAGCAGTTAGTCGAGCTGCTTCCGGAAACCACTGGTCCCAGCAGATGAGTACGCCCACCCGGCCGTAACGCGTGTTGAAACTCTGAAACCCGGTATCACCGGGTGTGAAATAAAATTTTTCGTAGAAAAATGGGTCGTCGGGGATATGCATTTTGCGATATTTCCCTAGAATCGTTCCATCCGCATCGATCACGACCGCCGTATTGTGGTAGATGCCTTCGGCGCGCTTTTCGAAAAGGGGAGCAATGAGCACCACACCGAGACCACCCGCTAGCTTACATAGCATATCGGTGGTCGGACCCGGTATGGATTCCGCAAGCGCAAACCGGTCGGCATCTTCCGTCTGGCAGAAGTATCGACTCCGAAACAGCTCCTGGAGGCAGACGATCTGCGCTCCCTGTTTTGCTGCTTCGATGATGGAGCGCAGGGCCGATTCCAGGTTTTTTACAGGGTCACCGCCACAAGTTTGCTGAATTAGGCCCAGGGTTCGTATGTTGTCTTTGGTCATAGATGAACTTTCTTATACAGAGGGCATGGGTGCAGGAGTGTAAATAAAGATACCTTTGCACACACCGGGAATTATAGCTTTAAAGGTGGGGTAAAGACATTGTTTCACTATTTTTTTTGTGTTAAAAATATTTATTCCTGCTGACTCGTAAGCTTAATCTTTTAGCTCTCTACCTTCCGACCCGATTTTCTGCGGCAGATACTTGGGGAACCTTTGATAGCACCTCTGAAAATTGAATGAGCTACGATATTAGAGAACTTTTTCAAGGGATATTTTTTCTGCCAGGTGTTTTGAACCATAGAAAAAGGTTCAATTTTCCAGCTACCTTCATAAAAAAGGAATAGGTGGTTTTATAGAAGTCCACGAACCTCTTAATTTTTCTAGAGGTTTACTCGAACTTGGGGGCAACTAGACCATGTGGATCAAGCAAGCATTCCGGGATTATTATAAACCCAAACTGCGCCGCGAGTTGAAGCGGGACCCGACGCAGGAGGAGATGGATCGACGTTTCGACAAAATTTACGACCGGATCAACTGCATTCTTCTTGCTGGAATCTATAAAGGCGTTGGACTCCAGTTCTATGAAATCGCTAGGTTCACCAAAGAGGAAGTGGATGCTTTTCGTGGTGGGCCTGAGGAGTATCTAGCCGAGCGATTTGGCGGTGGATGGTTCAAACTGAATTTTTATGAAGGGCCTACCTTTGTAGTATGTGTCAACTTTAAACCAAAGGGAGAGCCAAAGTGGAAGCAACTGATCACCGAGAAATCGGAAGGTTCGCCCCCCTTGTGAGTGTTTTTGTGTAACTGATGAAGCAAACCACGGAAATCGAAGAGGTGGCGGTTACGGCGTTTGGCGACGGGCTCAAAAGAGCGACTGGGCAGTTGGAATGCTGCGCATCGGTTCTCCGCGCTGAAGGACTCAAAGGGGCCTCGCGCGCGCTTTTTCTTGCCCAACTCGCTAAAACAGGAAGGCGGCCTGTCGTGGTGCTGACTCCTGACCAAAACACTGGCGAAGCGCTCTTAGGTGATTTAAAATATTTCTTCCACTACGAAAAAACGGGTGAGGTACCAAGATTTTTTCCCGCCTGGGAACTTCTTCCCTACGAACACCTGTCGCCTCTCCCTGAAATTTCCGGGGAACGCTTGGAGATACTCTATCTTCTCCTCAAAGGGAAGCTTCCATTTCTGGTGGTTCCTATTGAGGCGGCAATGCAATGCGTTGTTCCCCGTTCTGAGCTGGACAAGCTCACCTTCCCTATTGCCCGGGGCGAAACTTTTGAGCGTGAGCTACTGGAAGCCTGTCTGTCGGAAAACGGGTACACGCGGACTTCTCTGGTGGAAAGCCATGGAGAGTTTAGTGTGCGCGGTGACATAGTTGATATTTATCCACCTGCTTCATCGAACCCCTTGCGAGTGGAGTTTTTCGACGACACTGTCGAGTCGATCCGCGAGTTTGATATCAGTTCTCAAGTTTCTGTGAAAGAGATTGAAACTGTCGAAATCCTCCCCGCCCGCGAGGTTTGTCCGACCCTGGGCCAGAGGAAAGAAGGAGTTGAAAAGATCTTGAAACTTGCCGAGGAGCAGAGGGTCGAGCGAGCCGGGCTCAACGAACTGCTCGATAAAATCCAGCATCGAGGAAGTTTCCCCGGCATCGAAAACCTGGCCCCTTTCTTTTACTCTCGACGGGAGACCTTGTTTAATTACCTGCCCGAAGATGTTTTGTTCGTGATCGATGAGGAAGAGGCCGTCCGTTGTAAATGCGAGCATTATGATGAACTTGTTCAGTCGGAATACGCCTTGGCTCGAGGTAATAGAGAAATAGCCGTGTCGCCGAAATCTTTTTATCTGGATCCGGATGAGGTGGAATCTCAAATGGCTGGGAGAAATCAGGTGTCCTTAAGTGCCTTGAGCCTCTCTGGTGACAATGAGCCCGGAGCAATGCAGTTAGATATCAAACCGAACCCTCCCATGCTGGGCCGATTTGATATTTTTTCAGAACAAGTACGGCACTGGGAGAGCGAGCAAATGCGGGTGACGATTGTTGCGCCGACTAAGGGGCAGATGCGGCGGGTTCAAGAATTACTGGGGGAAAATGATCTTAATGTTGATGTTGATTGCGGATATATAAGTGGAGGATTTAAGTGCCCGGACCTGAAAAGGGTTTTTGTGGCCGAACACGAGATTTTCGGGGGTACTCATAAACATCGTTATCGCAGGAAACCGAAGTCGCAGAGTTTTCAGCGCGGATTCAAGGACCTTAAGCCGGGTGATTATCTCGTTCACATTGATTATGGGATAGGACGGTACATAGGTATGCGCGAATTGCAAAACGGCGGCGGTGGCGAAGAGTTTTTGCAGATACATTATGCCGAGGATGAGAAACTTTATATCCCGATGGATGGACTGGCTTACGTTCAGAGATACGTCGGTAGCGGGGAAGTGCCCCCCCAACTCAATAAGCTGGGTAGTGTTAGCTGGCAACGACAGAAGACCAAGGTCAAAGAAGCTATCCGTGAAATGGCAGAGGACTTGTTGAAGCTATACGCTTCTCGCGAGATCGGCTCTGGTACCGCTTACTCTCCCAATGCCATACTTATGCAGGAGTTGGCTGACTCCTTCGAATACGAAGAAACAGAGGATCAGTTAAGAGCTATCAACGAGACGGTAGAGGATCTGGAGAAGGAGAAGCCCATGGATCGGCTGATTTGTGGCGATGTGGGATACGGTAAGACCGAGGTGGCTATGCGTGCGGCGTTCAAGGTGGTTCTCGATAAAAAACAGGTGGCGGTACTTGTCCCCACAACGGTTCTGGCACAACAGCACCTCACTACCTTCCGTGAGCGTTTTCGTAACTACCCGGTGAACGTTGATATGGTGAGCCGGTTTAGAAGTGCTCGTGAACAAAAACAAAGTATCAAAAAATTGAAACATGGTGAAATCGATATCATCATCGGGACTCACAGGTTGCTGTCAAAGGATGTCCAGTTTGCTGATCTGGGGCTTATCATCATCGACGAGGAACAGCGATTCGGAGTACGCCATAAGGAATCCTTAAAAAAACTCCGCAAGACAGTGGACATTCTTACCCTCACCGCGACACCGATTCCGCGCACGCTCCACTTTTCTCTCATGGGAGTCCGTGATCTAAGTACTATAGAAACCCCACCTATCGATCGGTTGGCCATCAAGACCTTCGTTCGTAAATTTGATGAGAAGGTAATTCGCGAAGCTATTTTGAGGGAACTCGACCGGGGTGGGCAAACCTATTTTGTCCACAATAAGGTGCGGAGTATTTATTCCGTTTGCGAGATGATTCGGCGAATCGTACCAGAAGCGCGTATCGGGATTGGCCACGGGCAGCTTCCCGAGCGGCAACTGGAAGAAGTCATGCGGAAATTTATCGACAAGGAAATCGATATCCTGCTCTGCACGACGATCGTGGAGTCTGGACTCGATATTCCCTCGGCGAATACCATCATCATCAACCGCGCTGACCAGTTTGGGCTTGCCCAGCTTTATCAACTGCGTGGACGTGTCGGGCGATACAGGCATCAGGCCTACGCCTACCTGTTGATACCAGGAACTCTTGCCATTAAGAGCGAAGCGCGCAAGCGATTGACAGCCATTGAAGAGCTCAGCGAGCTAGGATCCGGATTTCAACTGGCAGCCCGGGATATGGAAATTCGTGGGGTGGGCAACATGCTAGGACAAAATCAGTCCGGGCACATCGCTTCGATCGGATTCGACCTTTACAGCAAGCTCATTGAAGACACCGTGCGCGAACTGAAGGGGGAAGAAGTGGTGGACAGCCCTGTCGATCCGGAGATCGATTTAAAAGTCAAGGGATTCATCCCTAAGAACTATATCCCTGACCTGAACCAGAGGCTAGAGATTTACCGGCGTCTCCAGTTAGTGGGTTCGTGCGAACAAGTGGAAAGCCTGACAAAGGAACTGTCCGACCGCTACGGCGCCGTTCCTGAACCGGCCGAGAAACTCATAGTGCTGTTAACAATAAAAATTCTTTGTAAGAAAATTCATATCAGGAAAGCCCATATGGCATTAGGTGAGGCGCGGCTCGATATCGAACCGTCCACTCCGGTTGCCCCTGAGAGAATCGCTGCCCTTACAGACTATCGCATGAAATTTCTTTCCGAATACCAGCTTGGGATCAGGGTTGATCGCAAGGGATGGAGAAAAGATATGCACTTGATCGCCGACTATTTAAAAAAAATCGCAGAAGCAGCCCGTGACGCATAGAAAAAGCATTCTCACTACGATAGATTCTCGGAGCTGGTATTTTTTAGTGGTTTGGATCCTGCTGACCGCATGCTCAAATGAACTCCGCTCGGTCGAACAAACCATAGGCTCCACCGTGGTTGCAGAGGTTAGTGGTGATAAGATCACAGTCAC
>CAZVZT010000063.1:2943-7341 GCA_964631515.1 uncultured Nitrospinaceae bacterium | reverse complement strand
CGTGGTAATTTGCTCGGGCCAGCGAGCGGAATTGAACCATTGACCTACTGATTAAAGATTTGTAGGTTGTCTATCTATTGACATCTTCCCTGACATTCCTTATCCTTCCGATACAAGAGTTTAGCCCTATTTAAAAGGTTAATCTCTAGTCTAGATTTAATCCGCAATATTTCCTCTTTAACTTTCATAGGTGGCAAAATGGTGGCAAATAGAAAGCAATCGCCTCAAAAGGGTTCTCAGAGCGTCAAATGCTACTGCCCCCCCGCCTATTTTCACAAACTATCTTTTTACACAAAGACCTTAGCTGAGCCTGATTTTAGTCCATATCGTCGAACACACCACTGGCGAGGCTTTTGCGTGCTGTTCGGGCCTCCTGCTCGGCGCGAGTGACCCCCTGATCGTAATCGTTATGGTCAACGAACTTTACCAAGGGTCCCATTTCGGGATGCCGCTTTAAGTAGAGCCGGGCCATCATCTGCGCTGTGCGACGGTATTTGGGATGCCCTGCCTTCTGCGAACGCAGTTCAGTGAGGTGTCCAAGTTCTCTCGCGTTCATACCCATACTCCACCGGATATAATGATTAAACAGGGTGGCGTACTGGGCCTCGCGGACAAGCCCGACCCGCATCAAATCGGCGTGGAGTGACTCGGCGCGTTCGAAACATTCCTGCACTGCTTTCTCTTTGCCAATTTCCCCGATCTCCCCAGGAACCGAGTAACCGAGGGCCACGTTCATATCCTGCCTCTGCTGGGTCAGCATGCGGTGCCGCTGAAGGTCACGGTACTCGCCAAACCCGGAAATTATATCGAAGTTGATAGGGTACCCATACTCTAAGGCGCGTGGTGGCCGGTCTCGCTTGCTTTTCCGCTCTCCAACCGCCGTCGCAAAAATCTTTCTTCGCCCCTCTTCCGGCAAAGCGCGAATTACGTCCCTGATTTGTGCGGTCGAATGCTTCACGTGGGGAAAAACCATATTTGCCAAGAGGTTCAACTGATAGTCTTCGACACGGTCCTCCAGAAGAACCACTTCCGGCGCCGTTTTTATGGGAATATCCTTGAACAGTCCAACGCACAAGTTCCGCATGTTTTTCTGATTTTCGGCAAGGTAATCACTTTTCACCGCTCGCTTGATAAACGTTGGAATCTGAGTCTCGAGCGCCCGACGGATGTTCTCGGCCAAAACCCACCCCTCGTCCAACTCTTGTGACAATAGCTTGGTGATGAGTCCGCTATAAAACCGCCCGTTGCCTACAAGCCCCAAATTGGCTTTGGTTGATGCCGGAAGAATACAACGGATAATGTCACAAGCCGCGCTTCGAATAGTAAAACTGTAAGCCAAGCGGTGCGCCCTTTGTTCGCCGTCGCCAGAGAGTTCATTGGCCCCGGCCAGAACAATCTTCCCATCGCGTTCTACCTCAATCTTAAAATTCGCGTCGGGAAGTTTTTTGCGAAATAGTTCCTGCATGGGCTCAACGAGTTCGGCATACATTTCAAAAATAAAATCCATCGTTCTCGTATATTGATCCGCAAGACCCGATTGCATGATGGAAGTAGGACGCACATACCGCCACTGGCCATTTCGCTTCACGTCATAGAGAACATAGCGGGTGGACTCTTCGATAGGCGAACCACCGATCCTGCAATCTTCGATGATTTTGGTCATCAGGTTGGAAACGTTTTCGATACAGAGCGGGGCAACGGCAAGTTCGGCAACCGATTCATCGCCGAACTTGTTGACCACTCGGTCGATGAGCTCGGTACCCTTGACTTCATTGGGGCTTCCATCCGGATTGAGAAACTCACGCGCAACTGTTTCTTTGAACCCAGTTGGGGCGCGGCTATACCGCGCCAAGGCAGCGCCGATCACTTCCGGATTGAGGTTGCTGAGAGCAAACACATCAGCATCCACATCGGAAAGATAGGGAGCGAGGTTATTTTTTTCTTGCTCGGTAAGTTCGTCAGTCCTTTTTGGTTTCATCATCATCTCTGGCGCAACGGAATCCGGTATCGTTGAACCTCACCTCCGGTTGGCTCCACCGGCGCAAAGCGCTGCGCAAGGTATCGGGGTAGTTGACCCAGGATCCGCCGCGAACGACTTTGAACTCACCTTCGGCAGGCCCCCTAGGATTTTTCTTTTGTCTCGAATTGTAGTACTTCAAGTCGTACCAGTCGTCAACCCACTCCCATACGTTTCCAGCCATATCAAACACACCATAGATCGATGCGCCCCTGGAATAGGTTCCCACGTCGGTCATGGTATAAATACCGCGCCATCTTCTGCCATAGGTGGCGCGGTGTTTGGGCGATCCGGAACCCCAGGGATACATGCTGCCCCCTGGACCCCGAGCAGCTTTTTCCCATTCCGCTTCCGAGGGAAGCCGCTTACCCCGCCAGTGGCAATAGGCATTTGCGTCGTGCCAGCTCACTTGCGTCACCGGCTGCTGGCTGATCTGAGGTGGAAACGAATTTTCTTTCCATAAATTACCTTCGCGACACTTATCCGATTGACAGGTTTCGTCGAGCGCTGGGCGGTGCCCGGTCGCCCGCACAAATTCCTGATATTTCGCATTGGTCACCTCGAATAAATCGATCCAGTAACTATCTAGAAAAGCTAAGTGGTTGGGGTATTCATCATTGAACCACCAGAGCTGGCAGGTGCGATCGTACTTCCGACACATGTCTTTATGTTTTTTATTCTCCTCGAAGGTGGACCCCATCCTAAAAGTTCCGGCAGGAATTTTGACCATCAGGGGGAATTCCTGTCGAGGAGGCAACGCATCACCTGGCTTCTCGTCCTGCGCGTAAACCGGTTCGGCTTCACCCTGCGCAACGTCAAAAGGCATCGCAAACACTACAGAGGTCACCAAAAAATAACAAGCCCAACAAAAAATACAAATCCGAAAGGCAATTAGCAGAAAACCTGACATCGCACCAGTTCAGGATAATATTAAGAGGAAAAACGAAAGGGGAAATCACTCATCCGTTGGGCGTTCGCGGAATCGGGCCATCTCTTTGCCGTGAATATACAGGAGTGACAGCCCTAGAACCATATTCACCGTATAGATATTGACGAATGTCGAATGGAACCGATCAAATCGGATTTGAAGTTTCTGATCCGCAGGGTTATCCTTTTTCATCCGGTCCACTTCATGCATCTCTGGCCTGAGAAAACTTCCCATATAGATCGCGAGCACGATCATAACCCCAAGAATTATCCCCCGTACGTAACGACGCTTTGTAACCCGGGGCGGATCGAATCCGGCCCGACTGTACTTTTTTACCAGAAACTTGACAATCTCTGCCGCCACCATGAGTCCGATACAGGTATAAATGATCTCAACGTTGAATACGTCCATGATACGGTTCATGACCTTGCTTGCCACCAATGGCTGTTCTTTCAGGTGAATCCGTACCATGACCTCGACCAGTATGCCGAGCAGGAACATCCCCCCAATCCAGAGAGTGAGACCGAACAGGTAAAATAAATTGAATGTGTAGACAAGACGCTTCATAAAACCTTAAACGGAGACCGTAAAAGTCACCTTGCACCTAGCGATTACCCGATACCTGTTTGCGGATCCGATTTTTGAAACTAGATTCCAAGCCTTCTTTCTCCGCCTTGAGGGCACGGACAATCTCCGGCCGGTCACCGCCATACCAGGATTTGACAGCATCCATCCCCTTTCCCCGGTTGACGGTGTTAAGAATGGAGAGATAGATCACCCCGTAAATAAACGCCACGGTATAAAGGAACAGGGGAATATACGATTTGAGACGCTGCTGTTCCGGTTCCGGCTTGCTGTCCCACCAGTTCCGAAGACGCTTCCACCATGACATTTTTTCGTGACCTAAGCTCATCTCATGACCCACAACCGCAAGCGTGAAAAACCTTTAAACTAAATGGGTTATAAGGCATTTTCCTCACCACATCGATTCGGAGTAATGGTAGCAAAATCCAACTGGGGAAACAACCAACCCAAAATCCATTCAAAGCGCTTGTTTGCAGCACCCGTATAGTCTAATCATAACCAATGGTTATGTTATAGTTCACATTTTTATCAGAATTTAAAGGTTGGTCAGTGATAGAAATTCAACCCACAGGAAAAATCAATGCGGCGGTGGAGTGTCCACCCTCCAAAAGCTACACCAATCGGGCGCTTTTGATCGCCGCGCTCACGGAAGGGGTCTCGCAAATTGATAACCCGCTTTTCAGTGATGACACGAGGTACATGTGCGAAGCACTGGAACATTTCGGCATCTCGGTGAAACAAAAAGATAGCGCGCTCATCGTCTCAGGAACCGGTGGAAAACTGAAATTGCCGAAACGGGAAATCTCCGTCGGCAACGCAGGGACGACGATGCGATTTCTTACCACATTTGCGGCGCTGGCACCTGGTA
>CAZVZT010000063.1:0-2843 GCA_964631515.1 uncultured Nitrospinaceae bacterium | reverse complement strand
CTTTCGGGGTTACTGTGGAAAATGAGAGTTACACCCAGTTCCGCGTTTCAGCCGGGCAGGCCTACACCGCACGCAATTATCCCGTCGAAGGTGACTGGTCGAGCGCCTCCTATTTCCTTGCTATGGCAGCGATCACCGAAGGTAACGTGGTCTTAACCGGACTCAATCCGGACAGCGTTCAGGGAGACGCCGGTTTTCTCAATGTCTTGGAACAAATGGGCTGTGAGGTGGAACGGTCACCTGGAAAAATTCGAATAAAAGGAAATCCTTTACGTGGAATCAACATCAACATGAACAGCATGCCTGATACGGTCCAGACCCTGGCGGTGACAGCACTCTTTGCTGAGGGTGAAACCACCATCACCGGCATTGGCAACCTGCGGATCAAGGAAACGGACCGCATTGACGCGTTGGCCAAAGAACTCACGCGCTTGGGCGCGAGTGTCGATGCAGGCGCCGATTATTTAAAGATTCATCCTGGCGGACCCTATAAGGGGGTGGAAATCGAAACCTACAACGATCACCGTATGGCTATGAGCTTTGCGCTGGCCGGGCTCAAGATTCCCGGGATCCGCATCAAGAACCCAACCTGTGTTGAAAAATCGTTCTCCGATTTTTTCGACCGATTCAAAGCAATGTATGAATAGGCCTCCCCACGTGAACCAACTTGTGTCTGCAGACTGCGAACTTGCCTCGCTCTCGTGACCTTCACCTAAGAATTGAAAGGCCTTCTTAAACACGAAGAAAACTGAAGCAAATTATGCTAATATTCCAGCCTTCCGGAATATTGAACCTTCTACTTTTTTCTTATGCGCAGAGAACTTACCGACCGGATGATTAACTCTGGCCTTGCTGGCAGGGGAGTTACCCGCGAACAGGCACTCGAGTTGGAGTTTTTTTCCCACGAAGAATTGGATTACCTATTCAAGGGAACCAGCCGCCTGCGCAACCGGTTCAAGGGAAATGATGTCAAGATCTGTTCAATCGTCAACGCAAAATCGGGAAAGTGTCAGGAGGATTGCGGTTTCTGTGCGCAGTCGAGCCAATTCAAGACTGAGAGCCCAGAGTATGAATTACTGAACGTGGATCAGATCGTTACTGCTGCGAAAGAAGCAGAAGCATTCGGATCGAATGAGTTCTCCATCGTCGTCTCGGGTACCGCACTGGATAACCGCAACGAACTCGACCGGGTGATTGAGGCAATCAAACGCATCAAAAAGGAAACCAGCCTAGAGGTCTGTTGCTCACTCGGCTTGATGAGCCTAGCGAATATGAAGGAGCTTAAAGCGGCCGGGCTCGACCGCTGCCACCATAATCTCGAAACGGCAGCGAGCCACTTTGAAAATATCGTAACGACACACACCTATGACGACGAAGTGCAGGCCGTGCACAACGCGAAAGAAGCCGGACTCCAAGTGTGCGTGGGGGGGGTATTCGGTATGGGAGAATCCTTCGCCCAACGGGTGGAGCTTGCCTTCGACATCCGTGACCTGAACACACAGTCGTTTCCCATCAATTTCCTGAAATCTATTGAAGGCACCGCACTGGAGCATCTGGGCTTAATGGATCTCTACGAAGCACTTCGTACCATCGCCATGCTCAGGTTGGTCCTTCCGACTATCGATCTATTTGTCTGCGGTGGGCGCGAGGAAGTGTTCAACAACAATCAGGAACAGCTTTTTGCTGCCGGCGCCAACGGCATTCTCGGAGGAAACTATCTCACTACTAAGGGTGAAGACCCTAAACGCGATATCGAAATGATCGAAAACCTCGGTCTGCATCCCGTTTACCAGCCTGCCTAACCAAAACTCCCATCTTGTTATAAACTCTCCGGTTAAAGACAGAGCTCGAATCAGTGGGTTGCTAACATTGCAGTTATCTAAGGCTTAGAAGGGCGGAATTGCTACGGGCTTTACCTGACTTGAGGACTAGGCGAGGTTTTCGTCGATCACTTTTTTGATTTCGGCCTTAGATTTAACACCTACCATTTGCTGGACAACCTCGCCACCTTTGAAAAAAAGGAGTGTGGGAATTCCACGGATCCCGTACTTGGTGGCAACATTGGGATTATCGTCGACATTCAGTTTCCCGACCTTGATCTTTTCCTCATATTCACCAGCGATTGCTTCGACAGTCGGAGAGAGCATCTTGCAGGGTTGGCACCACTCTGCCCAGAAGTCCAGAATGACCGGTTTGTCGGATTGAAGGACAGAAGACTCAAACTCAGCATCGGTTATAGTGACAACCTTCTCAGATGACATATCTAGCTCCTCTAAAAATCACAGTTTTCTTGCCGCTCCCAGGTCTCAGACCCATCGGCCGCCTCGGCAGGACCAGCTTAACTGCCCTAGTATCTGTTTGGGGAAAATTTTTACTGATAAAAGCAGGCGTACTAACGCAGGTTTTAAGCAAACTTTCGGCAGCAAAACGACGAAAAGTATACTATCATACGTCCTCAACAGCGACAATGGTTTTTACCCAACACCTTATTTTTAAATAATTTAACCTTATTTTGGTGGTGAACTGCCGGGAGCATCTATGAGCGATACAATCAATTTTTTTGCCTACAACGAGTTGATGAACGAAGCCCATTTCAAAAAAAATGGTTTGGAATATATTGAAAGAATTACTGTTACACTTTCCGCTTGGCGAATCGTCTTCAACAAACTTCCGGTTGAGAAAAATGCTCCTGAAGGACTTGGACTACCAAACATCGAGCCAACCCCAAATAACGCCGGGATGATGGAAGGAGTTCTCTATAAGATGGACGAGAGTTTTTTGCCTAAACTCGACGAACTTTTTGACTACCCTGAGGAATACACGCGCAAACTAATGGACCTCAA
>CAZVZT010000062.1:4722-7454 GCA_964631515.1 uncultured Nitrospinaceae bacterium | reverse complement strand
TTTCTGTTTGAGGAGTAGCATCACGATAGATACGGCTGCGGGGGTGACGCCGGATATGCGCGAAGCCTGAGCAAGTGTTGTGGGACGAATTGCTTCTAACTTCTGCACTACCTCACGCGACAAGCCGGGAATACCGTTGTACTGGAAGTCTTTCGGAATAGTATAGTTCTCTAGCTTAGCCTGTTTGGCGACGACCTGCTTCTGCCGCTGGATGAACCCCTCATATTTGATTTGAATTTCTACCTGTTCACCGACCAACGGGGGGACCGACGCTCCGTTGAATGTTTCGATGAGTTGATTGTAGGTGATTTCCGGACGCTTCAACAGCCCCGCCAGCGTAGTCGCATTTTTCAATTGCCGGATTCCTAATTTAGAGACAAGTTCTGCTCCCTCCGGATTGGGAATGACTCGAGTTTCGTTGAGCCGATCGATTTCGTTTTTAACAGAATTCAGCTTTTTTAAACACCGGTCGTAGGTCTCGTTTGAAACGAGCCCGAGCTTGTGCCCCTTTCCCATAAGCCGGGCGTCGGCGTTGTCCTGCCTCAAAAGCAGCCGGTACTCGGCACGGGAGGTAAACATACGGTACGGCTCCTGCGTCCCCTTGGTTACCAGATCGTCGATCATGACGCCGATGTAGCTTTCCATCCGGTTGAGCATGAATGGGTCATGTCCAAGCGCACGTTGTGCCGCGTTGATTCCCGCAATGAGCCCCTGCCCTGCCGCCTCCTCGTAACCTGAAGTTCCATTGATTTGTCCCGCGTGGAAGAGTCCGGAAATACGCTTCGTCTCCAAAGTCGACAACAGTTGCGTGGGCGGGACAAAATCGTATTCAACCGCGTACCCGGGGGCCACAATCTTTGCATTCTCCAGCCCTGGAATGGTGTTTACCAGTTTCCGCTGCACTTCTTCAGCAAGGCTGGTCGATATGCCGTTGGGATAAATCCAATCCGTGTCTAGTCCCTCCGGTTCCAGAAAAATATGGTGTGACGGCTTGTCTGGAAACTTGACGATCTTGTCTTCGATAGACGGACAGTAGCGTGGCCCGACTCCCTCGATGATGCCGCTGTAGAGTGGCGACAGGTGCATATTGTTTTTGATAACTTCTGCTGTTCGTTCGTTTGTGTGAGTGATATGGCAAGGCACCTGTGGCCGATCGAGCTTTTCGGTGGAGAACGAAAACGGTTTGGGATGGATATCACCATTCTGTATCTCGCATTTGGAGAAGTCGATGGTGTTGCGAAGCAGGCGTGGCGGTGTGCCGGTCTTCAACCGTCCCAATTCAAATCCTTGCTTGAGAAACGATTGTGAAAGTTTTGTGGACGGCTCCTCGCCGGCACGTCCAGCGGGCGAACTGTCCATTCCAATGTGAATGCGTCCGTTCAAGAATGTCCCCGTGGTAATGACGACTGACAGCGCACTTAAATCAAGCCCGTTGCGCGTGCGTATACCCGTGACTTTGCTATTTGCGGACAATAATTCGTCCACTTCGTCGCATATCAGTTCGAGATTCGTCTGTGTTTCAAGCGCGCGGCGCATTTCATTTTTGTAGAGATGTTTGTCGGCCTGCGCGCGGTATCCCTGGACGGCGGGACCTTTGGAGGCGTTTAGGACGCGGAACTGGATGCCTGTCCTGTCGATACAGCGGGCCATCTCGCCGCCGAGCGCGTCGATTTCACGAACGATGTGCCCCTTACCAATCCCACCGATAGCCGGATTGCACGGCATCAGTGCGATTTTTTTTAGGTCGAGTGTAATGAGCGCGGTGGAGACTCCCATGCGTGCCGACGCTAACGCTGCCTCACATCCTGCATGTCCTCCGCCAATAACTATGACGCCGTAAGATTTCATAATTGCCTTAAAACTCTTTTCTCTCGCCGAGGGAGAGGGGGCAAGGGGAATTTATAGAAATTTCATTCTACAATAAAGCCCGGTACTGGGAAAACCACAACCGCAATATCGGCATTAGAAAAATAACGGTATACGGTATAATGTGCAGCGCTTAAGAACACCTTGTCGCAAACAGGCACCTCAGCAGGGGGCCTCGGCGATCTTGGTTTTTACGGTAAATTCCCTTCTGACGATCCTTCCTTTTTAGGGAGGAATTGTGGTAGAGTTCCGGATTCCTCAGTGGTCCGGCCAGTCTTGAGTCGTGATTTTCAATCTCTTGAATTTCCCTTTTAAGGTATGAGTTCTGAGCAGCGTATCGTCATAACGGGAGTCGGTTTAACGGCTCCTAACGGCAATAATTTGAATGAGTTTCGGAAAAGTCTGCTTGCGGGTAAGTCGGGGGTGCAGAAGTTTGAGACTCGGTATATGGGTGAAGTTCTCGCTGGAGTGTGCGATTTTGACGTACTTAAGTACCAGAAAAAAAAGGAACTACGCCGGGGAACCCGGGCTGGATCAATAGCAATTTACTGTTGTCGAGAAGCTGCGATCGATGCGGGGATCAACATGGAGTCTATCGATCGCTCGCGGGTGGGTGTGTATCTGGGTGTCACCGAACACGGCAACGTGGAGACGGAGAACGAAGTTTACAATATCAGCAAATACGACTACGACACCAAATTCTGGTCGCACCACCACAATCCACGGACGGTGGCAAATAACCCGGCGGGTGAAGTGACGCTTAATATGAAGATCACTGGCCCGCATTATACGATCGGCGCGGCGTGTGCGGCTGGGAATATGGGCGTTATCCAAGGTTTACAGATGCTTCGCTTGGGCGAGGTCGA
>CAZVZT010000062.1:2498-4622 GCA_964631515.1 uncultured Nitrospinaceae bacterium | reverse complement strand
TTCATCCTACCGGAACCGGGACGCCAAGCCGAGTGCATGCGCTTAGCGCTTGAGCGGGCCGGACTTAAACCAAGTGATATCAATATTTTAAATGCCCACGCCACGGCGACACAGTTGGGGGATATTCAGGAGTGTAAGGCTTTGCGCGAGGTATTTGGTGGGGAGAAGGCTGTGTGGATCAACAACACCAAAAGCTTTATCGGGCACACGATGGGCGCAGCAGGGACACTCGAACTTTCCGGCAATTTGCCTGCGTTCGAGGACAGGCTGGTACATCCGACCATCAACTTGGACGAACTGGACCCAGAATGCTCCCTGGAGAACATTGTGACGGAAGAACCCAAGCGACTTGACCGGGTAGATTATATTATGAATAATTCATTCGGTATGTTTGGAATCAACTCGGTGTTGATTGTTAAGCGATTCCAAAATTAGTATTGAAATTTAATGGTGTTTTCAATAAACTCCGATCCGAGAGACGCTCAATAACAAAGGACGAACAATGACGAAGAATGAAGTAAGGCAAGCTATTTTAGACATCCTCGCTGATATAGCGCCCGACGAGGATATGAACTCTATCAACGACGAAGCCACGCTGCGCGAGCAGATAGACTTGGATTCGATGGATTTTCTGGACATCGTGATGGAGTTACGCAAGCGATTTAATATTGAGGTCCCCGAAAAGGACTATGAACAACTGGTGAGTATGGCCAGTTGCATCCAATATCTCCAGCCTATTTTAAACGATCGCCAACTGGCGAGTTAACGTCTCTCTCCCTCCTGTATCTCCGCACTATTTTCAAAATGTCTGTTGATCGGCGTTCTATAATGTGAACCGCTATTGGTTGTCGTGCGGCGGCTATTTTGCGTTTGATGTTTTTTGTGAAGGAATCGTAAATGAACTACGATGTCATCATCATTGGGTCGGGCTTGTCGGGCTTGGCAGCGGGTATCCGTCTCGCACTTTTCGACAAGAGGGTTCTCATCGTCGAGAAGCATACAGTTGTAGGCGGACTCAACTCGTTTTACACGCGCAAGCAAAGAACTTTTGATGTGGGCTTGCATGCGATGACCAATTTTTCCCCCAAGGGTGTGCGCACTTCCCCGCTGGGCAAACTACTCAAACAGCTTCGGTTTGGGCACGATGACTTCCGCTTGTGCGAACAGGAAATGTCGGAGATACGTTTCCCGGAAAAGACTCTGTGTTTCACCAACGATTTCGAATTGCTGAAACAGGAGGTGGCCACACAGTTTCCAGGGCAGATAGACGGATTCATGAATCTGGTCAGGAAGATAGAATCGTTCGATGCGCTATCGCTTGTGAACAGCGGTTGGATCTCTTCTCGCGAAGTCCTGGAAAACTTCCTTTCCGACCCGGTCCTTATCGACATGCTGCTATGTCCACTCATGTACTACGGCAACGCGCAGGAGCGAGACATGGATTTCTACCAGTTTGTCATCATGTTTAAGAGCATTTTCATGGAGGGATTTGCCAAGCCGGTGGGAGGCATGCCCTATATCCTCAGCCTGTTGGTGGATAAGTACCAGAATCTGGGTGGCGAGCTTCGGATGAGCGCGGAGGTGGAGTCCATCGACATCGAGCAAGGTGCAGCCCGGTCGTTAACTCTTGTCGGTGGCGAAAAGCTGGCAGCGGACGCGGTGATCTCTTCTATGGGTCGGGTCGAGACGCTCAGACGGTGTTTTCCGGGCCTGGAGGAGCCCACGGATGAGTTGGTCGGGCAGGTGTCATTCGTGGAGTCTTTATTCGTTACTGACCAGGAACCGAAAGAGCTGGGCTACAATCGGAGTATTGTCTTTTTTTGCACCTCCAATCGGTTCCGGTACGAGGTGCCACCGGATCTTATCGATGTGACGAGTGGCGTGCTGTGCTGTCCGAATAATTTCAAATACCCAGAACCTCCGTCCGAGGGGATGATCCGGTTGACGAATCTTGCCAGCTATCGGTTATGGGATGCCCTACCGCGTCGGGAATATATCGATGCCAAGAAGGAATGGCGGGCGCGGGCGTTGGAGAACCTGTTCACGTTTTTTCCTGATTTTAGCGACTCTGTGGTATTTCTGGACTCGTTTACGCCCAAGACCATTTTTAAATATACAGGTCAC
>CAZVZT010000062.1:0-2398 GCA_964631515.1 uncultured Nitrospinaceae bacterium | reverse complement strand
GGAAGCGGCCTTGCCGGGATGACGGCTGCCAACTTGCTTTCCAAGTTGGGGCATTCGGTCCTCCTCGTGGAGCACCATTACAATCTCGGTGGGCTGGCCACTTGGTTTAAGCGCAAGGGCGGGCACATTCTCGACATTTCCCTCCACGGCTTCCCGGCCGGGATGATCAAAACCTTCCGCAAATACTGGACCAAGGACATGGCCGATTCGGTGATCCGTCTCAAGAGCATCCGTTTCGACAATCCACAGTTCCAGCTCAACACTACCTTCGACAGGGTCGACTTCACGAACGTCCTGCGTGAGCGGTTTGGGGTCGTCAAGGAGGTTATTGACGAGTTTTTCACCACCGCCCGCAGTATGAATTTTTATGACGAATTGAAAATGACCACGCGGGAAATGTTCGAAAAGTTTTTTCCCGGAAGGAAGGACGTGTGGCGTTTTCTCATGGAACCCATTACCTACGCCAACGGTTCGACCCTCGATGATCCAGCCTTGACGTATGGCATTGTGTTTTCCAATTTCATGGATAAGGGTGTGTTTACTTTCAAGGGTGGAACGGACCAGCTCATCAAGAAAATGAAAAATGAACTAGTAAGAAACGGTGTGGACATACGCACCCACTGTCTGGCCGAAAAGGTGCACTTGGAAGGAAAAGCCGTGCGTGGCGTTTGCGTCAACGGACAGGATATTGGCTGTCGGTCAGTGCTTTCTAACTCGAATATTTTAAACACTGTTCACAAACTGGTTGGCGATAAACATTTTAGCCCCGAGTTCATCAAAGAAGTCAAGCAGGTGCGGCTGAACAATTCCAGTTGCCAAGTCTACATCGGGATCAAAAAGGGAGAGACGATTGACAACGCGGGAGACCTTCTGTTTACCTCCGTCGCTGACGAGTATAACACTGATAAAATTCTTGATAAGAACGTCACTAGCCGAACATTTTCATTTTATTACCCAGAAATACGGCCGGGGTCTAACCGCTATTCGATCGTGTCGTCCACAAACGCCAGGTATGAGGACTGGAGCAATCTAACCGAGACACAGTACAAGAAGGCGAAAGAAAATCTGATTCAGACGACCCTAGATGCGTTGGAAAAATACGTGCCCGACATCAGGAAGAAAGCCGATTACTTTGAGGCGGCGACTCCGAAAACGTTCAAGCGGTATACACTGGCCCCGGATGGCACCTCCTTTGGCACAAAGTTTGAGGGATTAAAAATAAGCCGGAACCTGCCTAAAGAAATTCCTGGTTTGTTTCATTCTGGTTCTGTGGGTATTATCATGTCCGGTTGGCTCGGTGCGGCCAATTACGGGGTTATCGTCGCCAACGAAGTGGACAAATTCATGAGAACGTTGAAAGACGAGACCCAACCGTTGGTGACCGCATCCGTGTGATCAAAATCAATGTAAAGTGACGATACTTCACAGTAGGTGGCCCCACCCCCACTTCCGACCTGATACCCACAACTTCAATCCGGTACTCTAATGAAATTTGATTTTAGAAAACAAACGGTGATTGTGACCGGAGGAACCCGCGGCATAGGACGGGGTATCGCCGAAGCGTTTCTCGAGACCGGAGCCAAGGTTGTCGCCACTTACCAGTCCAACGAAAAGGCTGCAGAGGAATTTACCGAGTCTAACAGGAAACACGTGGGATGCTTGGACCTGCGCCGGTTTGATGTTACCCAATACAGCGAAGTTGAAAATTTTTACCGGGAGATAGAGCAAACTCACGGCGAGTTTCAGGTGCTGGTGCACTGTTCTGGCATCCGTGTCGATTCGATCGTCGGCATGATGCCCGAGGAGGATTGGCGCAAGGTGATTGACACCAACCTCACCGGTACTTTCAATATGTGCAAGCTGGCGGTGCAAGGCATGATGCGGAAACGGTATGGGCGTATCATTGTTATCACCTCGCCTATCGGTCGGTTCGGGTTTGCCGGACAATCCAATTACGCCGCGTCAAAAGCGGGGCAGGTAGCGTTGGCCCAGTCGCTTTCCAAAGAAGTCGCTTCGCGTAAGATCACCGTCAATTGTGTTTCACCTGGGTTCATTGATACTGACTTTATCAGTGACCTTCCGGAGGAACAGAAGCAGACTTATCTCAACATGATTCCATTGAAACGGTTCGGCTCACCCGGAGACGTGGCGTATCCAGTCCTGTTTCTGGCATCGAGCGAAGCCGCCTACATTACAGGCACCACTTTAGAAGTCACTGGAGGATTATAAGGCGTGAAGAATTTTCTCGACTACATGCCACAGCGGGAACCGTTTCTTTTTGTTGACCGGGTTGTCGCGGTGACCGATAACAGCATCAAAACAGAAAAACAGGTAAAAGCTGATGAGCCATTTTTTGCGGGACATTTTCCCGGCCGACCCATCATGCCCGGAGTTCTCA
>CAZVZT010000061.1:4893-7496 GCA_964631515.1 uncultured Nitrospinaceae bacterium | reverse complement strand
GTTTCGCAGAGGTCGAGGCGAAATGAATAAACCGTTTTCTTGCCGGGTACTTTCGGCCCTAGTCCGACGCTGATTACGTTCAACTCGTGGTCATTGATTATTTTGGAAACTTTATCAAGATCTTTTGGGTCTTTTCCCACTGCCACATCGATGCGCGAACTGGCGTGAAGGATCCCCATTATATCTATGAAAAGACCCACGATATCCATGACGGAAATGATCCCTACCAGTCCTTGGTTTTGAACCACCGGGAGAGCGCCAACTTTATTTTTATAAATAACAAGAGCCGCATCCTCTACGTTTGTGTCCGGAGTGACTGTAAGCAGTGTTTCCGTCATATGGTCCTGTATTTTTATTTTCGATGGATTCGGTGCTTTTGGGTCGGTAGGGCCGCCACCAATGAAAGCGTTGCGGATATCGCTTTCAGTAATGATTCCTAAAAGCCGGTTCCCCTCGACCACCGGCAGGTGGCGTATCGAATGCTTGACCATCAATTCGTGAGCCTCGAGAAGCGATTGGGTTTTCTTCGCGGTGAACGGTTTTTTGAACATGATCTCTTCGACGATCATTGTGACCTCCTTCTTTCGTGTGTAGTGCCTTATCGGGAAAACTGGGAACCGGTTATCTGGCACGGAGCGTCCCATGGGTCTACGGGCCCATGAAAAACAATCCGAGAGTGTAGATTTTTCTTGCAAATGGGCGGGTCACGGCCAACCCATCTCATTATTTTTACCAGAATTTCCTTCAATATTACAATAATTTAAGGCTCTTCTGCTACATATTTGATGAATTCCTCTTCAACCCTCAATTGGTCAATACTCACGGAAAATTTTTTTTGGGGTAATCCCGCCTCCAAATATTGTAGAATGGGGTTTCCTGCGACTGCCACTTTTCAAGCTTTTGCCGTAAGAAGCCCTACGCCTGCACCCCCCCCCTGTTGCGCCGGGATCCGTTCAAACCGGTATCAAGGAGGAGATTCCGTTTCCGTCAAGTGGGTAGGGAGCGGGCGTCCGGGGAGAAAACCCAGCTAATTTTTGTAAACACTTAATAATTAAAGCTTTTAGGCTTTAAATATTAACGTTTGTTTAGTGGTGGTTTTAGAGTATGGCTGTAAGTACTTATAAAATAATCATTTTCAATCTGGAGCATAATTTGATATCCTGTTCGGCCGGTTTGGACCAAAACTAGAACTAATTGAGCGGGGCGAAATTAGTTGATGTTCGCCCCGTTTTTAATTAATCAACTGAAAAATAATAGTTTTAGATTTTCTATATGGCTTATCCCAAAAAACAGGGGTTGTACGATCCTGCTCACGAGAAGGAAAATTGTGGCATTGGATTTGTCGTTAACTTAAAAGGCAAACGGTCCCACGAAATCATTCTCCAAGGTTTGGAGGTGCTCAACAAGCTGGAGCACCGTGGTGCTTGTGGGAGTGACCCGCTCACGGGGGACGGGGCCGGGCTCCTTATCCAGATACCCCACAGGTTTTTCAAAACCCAATGCGCGAAAGAGAATATCGCTTTGCCTGATCCGGGGAAATACGGGACCGGGCTGGTCTTCTTTCCCAAGGATGTGCGTATTCATGCCTTCCTGGACATTTTCAACAAGGTCATCGCCCGCGAGGGACTTTCGCTCTTAGGCTGGCGCAAGGTACCGGTGGACAATACCACCATAGGCCGTGTCGCTCGGGAAGCGGAGCCGGAGATCTGGCAGCCCTTCATCGGCGAAGGGGAGGTGCCCATTGACCAGCAGGAGCTAGAGCGCAGACTGTATTGCGTGCGCAAACAGGTTGGCCGCGAAATTCATTTGTCCGGTCAGGCTGAGTTCTATGAGTCGTTTTACGTTTGTAACCTGTCCACACGAACGTTCTGCTACAAGGGACAGCTCATGTCCCGTCAGTTGGCAACCTATTTTCTGGATCTCAACGATCCCGAACTTGAATCCGCTCTTTCCTTGGTTCATTCACGGTACAGCACCAATACCTTTCCTTCGTGGGGACGGGCGCAACCGATGCGGTTCATCGCCCATAACGGAGAGATCAACACTGTCCGTGGTAACCAGAACTGGATGCGTGCCCGGGAAGGGATGTTTGAAACGGACCTTTTTGACGACAATGAACGGTTTCTTCCTGTCATTCCGCCCGGCGGAAGTGATTCCGCCGATTTTGATCAGGCGCTGGAGATGCTTACACTGACCGGGCGCTCGCTTCCACATTCGGTCATGATGATGATACCCGAGCCATGGACTGGACACGAAACCATGGACGAGCATAAAAAAGGATTCTACGAGTTTCATGCCTCCATGATGGAACCGTGGGATGGCCCGGCTTCCATCGCCTTTACCGATGGCGAGGTCATCGGCGCCGTACTTGACCGCAATGGACTACGCCCTTCCCGGTACGTAGTGACAAAGAACGATCTGGTTGTGATGGCCTCCGAGGTGGGTGTTTTGCCGATCGATGAAGCCAATATTGCGTTTAAGGGGCGGCTACAGCCCGGCAAAATGTTCCTGGTAGATCTGCGTGAGGGGCGGATCATTGCCGATGATGAAATCAAGGAGCAGATTTCAACGCAGCGCCCCTACACCCGCTGGGTTGCGGAAAA
>CAZVZT010000061.1:2637-4793 GCA_964631515.1 uncultured Nitrospinaceae bacterium | reverse complement strand
CTCCTGGCCGTTGCCGGAGTGCACCACCACCTATTGCGCGACAAAACCAGAACCAACGTTGGACTGGTTATAGAATCAGGAGAGCCTAGGGAGATGATGCATTTTGCCTTACTCGTCGGTTACGGTGCCGGCGCCGTGTGCCCTTATCTCGCTTACGAAACGGTAGCGGAAATTGTGAAAGAAAATGTTGCTGGCAAAAATATAAATCTCCGTACAGCAATCAAAAATTATATCAAGTCCACCCGCAAGGGACTGTTCAAGATCACCGCCAAAATGGGGATTTCCACCATCCAGAGTTATCGCGGTGCACAGATATTCGAGGCGGTGGGGCTGAATGAGGATGTGATCGAGCGGTTTTTTACTGGCACTCCCTCGCGCGTGAGCGGGGCCGGGCTTGATGTGATCGCTGCAGAAACCTTGGCGCGTCACCAAAATGCCTACACGAAAACTCGGATTGCTCCTCCGGTTCTGGATGGGGGCGGAAACTATCATTGGAGAAGGGGAGGCGAGGACCACATGATCAACCCGACCTCCATCGCACTTTTGCAGCATGCCACCCGGTCTAATGACTACTCGAGCTTTAAGAAGTTTTCCCGGTACGCAGATGCAGAAAACACTCGGCGCTGCACTTTGCGCGGACTGATGAAATTCAAGAAAAGGGATCCGATTTCCATCGAAGAAGTGGAACCGGTTACCGAAATTACAAAACGTTTTTGTACGGGGGCGATGTCCATCGGCTCCATTTCGCGGGAAGCTCATGAAACTTTGGCAATTGCCATGAACCGCCTTGGCGGGAAAAGTAATACGGGTGAAGGGGGCGAGGATCCAGTCCGTTACACACCCGATTCCAATGGCGACTCCCGACGCAGTAAGATCAAGCAGGTCGCGTCTGGCCGGTTCGGGGTGAACAGTTATTACCTGGCTAATGCCGATGAAATTCAGATTAAAGTTGCGCAGGGGGCAAAGCCGGGGGAGGGCGGACAGTTACCGGGGCACAAGGTATCGGAATATATCGCCATGATTCGGAACTCGACGCCGGGCGTGTCCTTGATCTCGCCGCCGCCGCACCACGATATTTATTCGATAGAAGACCTACAGCAGTTGATTTTTGATTTGCACACAGCCAACCCAGATGCGGATGTGAGCGTTAAGCTCGTGTCGGAGGCGGGTGTGGGTACGATTGCAGCGGGTGTCTCCAAGGCGCGGGCTGAAGGTGTTCTCATTAGCGGGCACGATGGAGGGACGGGTGCGTCGCCGCAAACCTCGATTAAGCATGCAGGGTTGCCCTGGGAGCTTGGACTTTCAGAAACCCAGCAGGTTCTTGTGATGAACGATTTACGCGGACGCATCCGGGTGCAGGTAGACGGACAGTTCAAAACGGGCCGCGATGTGGTGATCGGCGGAATGCTGGGTGCCGATGAAATAGGGTTTTCCACAATTGCCTTGATCACCATGGGATGCATCATGATGCGCAAGTGTCATCTTAATACGTGTTCGGTTGGGATCGCGACGCAGGACCCTGAACTGCGTAAAAAATTTTCCGGCGTACCTGATCATGTAGTCAACATGTTTACTCTTATTGCTCAGGAAGTGCGCGAGATCATGGCGGAACTTGGGTTTCGTAAATTTGAGGACCTCATTGGCCGCGTTGACTGTCTGGAGGGAGAAGATGCGGTTGATCACTGGAAGGCGCAAGGTGTAGACGTATCTCATCTGCTATTTCAGCCGGAGGTTCCGGATACGGTAGCAACCCATAACGTGTGCAAGCAGGATTTGAGTGTGGATCTAGACGACGCTCTTGACCACCAACTGATAAAAGAAAGCCGACAGGCTCTCGACGATAAATATCAAGTGCATCTGGATCATAGTATTGGCAACACCGATCGCACTGTTGGCGCCATGCTGAGTTACCAGATTTCTAAAAGACATGGTGAAAAAGGATTACCTCCCGACACGATTAACATCAATTTCAAAGGATCGGCAGGGCAAAGCTTCGGTGCGTTTCTGGCCCAAGGCGTGACGTTCAGTCTGTCTGGTGACGCTAACGATTATCTGGGGAAAGGGCTTTCCGGCGGAAAGATCATCGTCAGCCCTTCGCCGGAATCGACCCTCGTTCCTGAGGAGAACATTATTGCTGGGAATGTGGTTCTTTATGG
>CAZVZT010000061.1:0-2537 GCA_964631515.1 uncultured Nitrospinaceae bacterium | reverse complement strand
GTCAGCGAAGAAGAGGACGTTGCCTTGCTGAAAGAATTGATTCAGGAACACCACCTGTATACGGGGAGTACGGTTGCGAAAAAAATACTGGACGAATGGGAAGAGACGCTACCTCAGTTTGTCAAGATATACCCAACTGATTATCGCCGTGTATTGGAAGAGAGGAAGCAAAAAAAACTTGAAGAGGTGACCTGTGGGCGCGATTAAAGGTTTTATGGAGCACGACCGGGAGACCCCGGCTTCGCGTTCGATCGACGAGCGGTTGAAGGATCACAAAGAAATCTATCAACCGTTTCCCGAGGAAAAATACAAGGTGCAGGGAGCTCGCTGCATGGACTGTGGTGTCCCGTTTTGTCAGGGCGCAACCGGGTGTCCGTTGGGCAATATGATTCCAGACTGGAATGATATGGTTTACCAGGGACAGTGGGAAGATGCAGTCGCCATGCTTCTTAAAACCAATAACTTTCCGGAATTCACCGGACGTGTCTGTCCCGCACCGTGTGAGGGTGCATGCGTGCTCGGCATCACCGAGTCACCGGTGACTATCTGTAAAATAGAAGAAAACATCGCTGAGAAGGGATTTGAACAAGGAATAATTAAGGCAAATCCACCGCAAAAGCGAACGGGTAAGAAGGTGGCTATTGTTGGATCGGGTCCGGCAGGACTCGCCTGCGCCGCCCAGCTCAATGCTGCGGGTCACCTGGTAACCGTTTATGAGAAATCGAATCGCGTGGGCGGTCTCCTCATGTACGGCATTCCGCACTTCAAACTGGATAAGGAAGTGGTCAAGCGTCGAGTGAAGCTGATGGAGGAAGAGGGCATTATTTTTCGTACCGGCGTCAATGTCGGGGGCGATATTTCCGTCGACGAACTCAGAAAAGATCACGGTGCGGTCGTGTTGTGTGGTGGAGCACAAAAGCCGAGAGATCTCCCTTTAGAAGGTCGGGACCTCGATGGTATACATTTTGCGATGGACTTCCTGCCTCAGCAGAACCAGCGCAACGAAGGTGACACCATTCCGGAGAATATTTCAATCACCGCGAAAGATAAAAACGTGTTGGTCATTGGCGGTGGCGATACCGGTTCTGACTGTCTTGGCACCTCGCTGAGACAGGGGGCGAAGAACGTTTATCAGTTCGAGCTTTTGCCACAACCTCCCGAGAAGCGTGCGGTTGGCAATCCCTGGCCGCAGTGGCCGCGAACGCTCCGCGTTAGTTCCTCGCACGAAGAAACTAAAACTCAGGTGACTGAGTACTGCGTTTCCAGTAAGAAGTTTTCTGGAAAGGACGGTAAGGTGAAAAAGGTTCATGCCGTCCGCGTTCAGTTTGGCGAGCCTGATCCAAAAACGGGCCGTCCACAGATGCTTGAAGTTCCCGGCTCTGATTTCGAGTTAGATGTTGATCTTGTTCTGCTCGCCATGGGGTTTGTCCACCCCATCCGTGAAGGAATGATCGAAGAGCTTGGAGTGAAGCTCGACGGACGCGGCAATGTAGAGTGCGACGAGAACAAGATGACCAGTGTCGATGGTGTGTTTGCCGCCGGTGACATGGCCCGCGGTCAGTCCCTGGTGGTGTGGGCCATCGCTGAAGGACGTGAAGCCGCACGTGGTGTCGACAAGTTCCTCATGGGTTCCACCCAACTTCCCAATAGTGAGTTCTTGAAGTAGTTCAGGCCAGATTGTTTAGAGAAGAGAAGCTGATTCGTCCTGATCGCTCTAAAATTTTTGGTAGTCCCTCCTAAACACGGTCCAATACCGCACTTATTTATTCCAAGTGAAATACTGTGGAAAGTTATTTCACCGCTCCGAAACGATGGGGGCCGGTATTCAACATTCAATTTATGCTTTAAATTTAATGGGTTACGTATCATTAACTAGATATTCTCATCTAGATGATTTTGTGCTAGAATTTTTCGGCTAGGAGAATTCCTATAAAAAAGTAGGAATCCACCTACTTTGAAAAGATGTCTTACGTTTCCAGCCTTTGGTCGTGGTTGACCCGTTCGCTGGATTGATTAAGCATTGCGTGTCTATTCCTAATCGCAGAAATTGTACACGTTGGCAGCTTACCGGGAGGAGCTAGTGGTAGACATGGGGGCACTGGGTCAGCGCTGCACCAGAAGTTTGGTTACAGGGCTTGTAGCTTTTTTTATTGCCGGGGCCGGAATTTGTTGGGGGGGTGATGGGACAAGCCCAGGAGCCGAAGCCGACCAGGCAGAAGCCGAACAGGCAGCTGCCGAAGCCGAACAGGCAGCTGCCGAAGCCGAACAGGCCGAAGCCGAAGCCGGAGCCGGACAGGTAGCAACCGAGGCCGAACGGGCAGAAGCAGAAGTAGAAGCCGCAGCCGAACAGGCAGAAGCAGAAGCAGAAGCCAAAGCCGAACAGGCAGAAGCAGAAGCAGAAGCCAAAGCCGAACAGGCGGAAGCAGAAGCAGAAGCCAAAGCCGAACAGGCGGAAGCAGAAGCAGAAGCCGCAGCCGAACAGGCAGAAGCAGAAGCCAAAGCCGAACAGGCAGAAGCAGAAGCCGAACCGGCTTCTA
>CAZVZT010000060.1:0-7501 GCA_964631515.1 uncultured Nitrospinaceae bacterium | reverse complement strand
CAGCTTTTCCTTGAACCGGACCTCATAAAACTGCTTGAAGAGCGATTTGGCCACTCGGAACGGATTGAACGTGATGTCTACCGGGTAATTTGCGAGTTTGAAGTCGGAAACCTGTAACGATTCTATATTGGTTTCGCCGATCAATTTGATCTGTTCCATATCATATTGGCCGAACTGTTTGATTCGCGCTGCCTCAAGTGCATAAACCTGGTTGAGAGGGACGCAAACGATATCAGACAACACCCGGTCAAGCGCCGTCATATCCTGTCCAGCAGCGAGAAGGCCGAGCGGATAGGGGTTGCCGTCAATCGGACCGTTCTCCTGCATAGCTATAATTCCGTCTATGATCGTTAGACACGGAGCGACGTGCCGTGCGATATCGATCAGCATCTTGCCGAAAGTCAGTTTATTGTTTTTCACTAGGCAATGCAGAACTGGTTTGCGCTTGCCGATGATCAACCCGAACAGGTTTTTGATAGACAGCGTCAGCGTCATCTGGCAATGCGATTTGAACTTGGGCAGGTTGATGATACGGTCATATTCGCGGATGCTTCCGGCGATTTTAAGGTGCGCTATGTTTTCTTCTATATCGAATGGGACCGGGTCGGTTAACGGCACCAGGCGTACGCCGTAGCGTTTTTTCAAGTCCCCATACCCTGCCTTTTCGGCGACGGCAGGAAGGCTTCCGAGGGCCGGACTGTCGCTGATATCAATGCGGTTTATTCCAAGGTCTTTGAGTACACGGCATACCGCGCCAATGATTGCTGGATGTGTCGTAACGCATCGGTCCGGCCCAAACCCGCGTAGGAGATTGGGTTTGAGAAGAACTCTATCCCCCATAACAAACAGTGGCGTCTTTCCATTAAAGATGGAAAAGGCTTCACGGACAAAATCCTCTATCAGTTCCGGACGGTAGGCGTCGACTTTTCGGAGTAGGATTTTCGATTTCATAAGCAGTTACCACGGTGAACGGGCATTATACCTGTTTGTGTGAAGCAAGTTAAAGCTGTGAAAAAAACCTTCTTTTCCAAACCTTGGATCGAGACCTTCGGTGGGATAAGTGGCGGGTGGAATTATTTGTTTTTACCCGCGTTAATCTGTGTCAATTCGTGGCCGAATTATTTGCTTTCGGGTACAGTGCCTGATAGATGCCGTAGTTTCGGAGGACTTTTTTGACGTATTTGCGGGTTTCAGGGTAGGGAATGGATTCGATGAACACATCGGGATCGTCGATGTGGTGAAACCGCTTCAGCCATTTCTTGAGTGCATTAGGGCCGGCATTATACGAAATTAAGATATATATCATGTTCTCGTCGAATTTGCGGCTCAACTGGCTGATGTACCTGACGCCAAGTTGGATGTTCGCTTCCGGATCAAACAAAAAGTCGGTGCTGAAAGGTTTGTTCTTTTTTGTTTTGGAGTAAAGCGCCCGTCCGGTTGTGGGCATGATCTGCATGAGCCCGATCGCCCCAGCCGGAGACTGCACCTGAGCATCGAACAGGCTCTCCTGCCTGATGAGTCCTTTGACGAAATAGGGGTCGACGTTTTGGTTATTTGAGTTAGCGGAAATGGTCTCGGCGTAGGCCAGGGGATAGAAGTGTTTCCAGAATTCGCCGTTGAGTCCTTTTTCATGGATCTTGGTTTTGAAGTTCTTGTACAGTTGCATGATGCGCATTGTTTCAGGGTAGGCGTGGGCGTTGTTATAAAGTGCGGCCAGCCACATAACCCCAGAAAGGGTCTTGGGTACGGATTTCTCGACTTGCCGAATTTCGAATCGAGCATCCTCATAGAACCCAGTGGCCGATAATTCCACGGCGCGTATATGATGAAACCGTGCTGACACCGAGAGGTTTGGTTTCTTTGTTAAGACACTTCCGCTCGATTTTTTGTTGCCGATATTCTCGGTCCCGGCGGATTTATCCCTTTTCCATTTTTCTTTGGCGCGGATGCCATAGTAGGTGTAAGGAAATCGGTTGCTTGAGTCTTTGTAGAGTTGCTGTGCTAGGTTGACGCGCCCCAAGCTTTCCGCAGATTTTGCGGCCCAGAACATACTGCTCTCAATGAAAAGTCCGCCCGGATACCTTCGCGCGTTTTCCATGAAATGTTCGAATGCTTTTTGGAAATCCCCCGTTCTGTAATAGAGCCATCCCAGTTGCCATGAGGCCCGTTCGGCATATTCGTTATCTCCAAACCGTTCGATAAGGGTTTTGTAATGTTTGACGGCTTGGGGATAATGTCTTTTCTCCTCATGCATTTTGCCGATAAAGAAACGTGCCTGCTGCGCCCAGCGCGTTCTTGGTGCGGTTTCTATGGATTTCTCGAAATATTTGAGTCCATCCTGATAACGGCCCGTGTTCCATAGGTTGCGTCCAATTCTGAACAGCCCCTCCTGAGTCCGCGCATGCTGTGGGTAGAGTTTAATAAATTTTCTAAGCGCTGCGTTGGCGAGGTTCCGCTTCCTGAGTCCTTTCTGCGCGCTTGCGAGATAGAAATACATTTGTCCGGGAAGCGGGGATTGTTTCGCTTCCAATTCGGTGATTTCTTGTACTACCTGCTTGTGGCGAACCCCCTTCAATAGCTTGCCTAGTCGTCGCACGTTTTCGTCTGTTGTGAAGGGTGTTATGGCAATATCGGGAACTTTACGGAGGATCCCCATTTCCTGTTCTGCCTGTTCTGTCAGTTCATGGGTTGGATAGCCGATGTAGAGTTCCCGGTACTGGGTGAACGCTTCGGTATTTTTGCCAGACTGTTGGAGCAGTCGCCCTCGCTGGTAAATGAATTCAGGTAGGTGAAGGCGGAAGCGGGATGATGGAGGGTAACCCGACAGGTGTTTGATAGCTTCGGACAATACCTTGAGAGCATCTTCATTTTTCCCTTTACTTTCCAGAGCCTCGGCGCGGACAAGCTGGGCTTGAGCGTAAAGTAGGGTCTGCGGAAATTTCTCCAGCAGGGTCAGGATTTGTTCCAGTGCTTCGGTGTTTTTTCCAGACTGCTGATACGTGTGAGCCAGATGGTACCGGATGTAGTCTTCTATCGCCGGATAAGATTCGATTGCAGATTGAAATGCCTCGATGGCTTTTTCGGGTTCGTTGGCTCGCGCTAAGCTGTGCCCCAAAAGATAAAGAGCTTGTTTGGCTTCGGTGGAATCTACTCCGGCTTTCTGAACTGATCGAAACAAAAGGGCCGCTTGGCTGTATTCACCTTTTTTGAACTTATAAAGTGCTGAGGCGAAATTATTCGAGTCGGCGGTAGCCTCCATCGAATACCCAAAAGCCAGCCCCAAGGCTAGAATAAAGGTTGTTGCAACCCGAGGTAGAGTGGAAAGAATTTTTTCCCGCAGGGTTTCTGCGGTGTCCGATGAGTTAGCGCTGACGGTTTGTGCTCCGCGGACTTTTTTAAACCAGGTGATCTGCCGCTTGGCGTAACGCCGTGTGTCCCGCTTGATGAGTTCCACAGCACGCTCCAAGGTAAGTTTTCCATCCAGATAGTTTACGATTTGGGCATAGCCAATTCCTTGAAACGGCTTTAAGGTTTTTGCATACCCTCGGGCGAGGATGCTTTTGACTTCGTCGACCCATCCTGCTTCTATCATACGATCCACGCGGTGATCAATGTTGGTGTAGAGTTCCTTGCGGTTGCGCTCGATGAGAAAGGTGTGGATGGGGAATTCATACTCAGGTGCTGGTTTCGCGTCGATGAATGCGGATAATGTTTTTCCTGTTTGCCGAAAAATCGAGAGTGCTCGCTCGATGCGTTGCGTGTCGGCAGATTGAATTCGTTCAGCTGAGGCCGGATCGATTTGTTGAAGTTCTTTGTGCATGTGTAGGAGCCCCTTGTCTCTTATTTCCAACTGGATCTGTTCTTTGATTTCGGTATCGATTTGCACGGCGCAGTCGTAGTCTTCGCACAGGACCTTGAGGTACAGTCCGGTTCCTCCGGCTATAACGGGAACCTTGTTGCGTCCAATTAGTTTTCTGATATGTTCCAAAGCGCGCGTCTTGAAATCGAAGGCAGTGAATTCCTCATCCGGTTCCAAAAAGTCGATGAGGTGGTGTGGAATTCGCCCTCGGTCTTTGTGCGAGAGCTTGGCGGTGCCGATATCGAAATATTTATAAACCTGCATGGAATCGGCACTGATAATCTCTGCGTCAAGTTTTTCAGCGAGCGCGACTGCCGTTTCGCTTTTCTTTGACGTGGTTGGTCCGGCTAGAACAATTAAAGGAAGCATAAATTTCTTCCATCTCACTCGAATAGGAACCGTCTTTATTATAAACGTGAAGGGGAGGTTCGACGATGCAGTCGACCTGGCGCTCCTTGGTGGCCTCGACTAGAAATATGCATGCTTCTGCACTCTCGTACCCGTGGACAAAACGCAGCCGGTTTGGGTAGAGCTGGTGTGCTCGCAGTTGCTCCAGCGTCTCGGCAAGTCGGATCGGTGGATAGGCCAGCGCGAGTATTCCCCCTTCCTTCAACAAACTGTTAGATTTCGCTACAAGCGATTTTAGGTCCATTGCCAGCTCGTGTCGGGCGACAGTTTTTTCCTGATTCGCGTTTCTTCGGCCCGTATTGATTTTGCGGTATGGTGGATTGGACAGGATGAGATCAAACAGCCCGTCCACCGCGTCAGGCTCCACCTTGATAAAATCGCTGTGAATCAGTCGAATTTTTCCAAGCGCATCATTTTGTGAGATGTTGTGGACTGCGATGTCGTACAGCGATTTTTGGATTTCCACGGCAACGATTTCATCGGCGGTCTTGTATGTCATGAGGAGGAGCGGGATGATTCCGCATCCGGTCCCGACGTCTAGGATACGACAGCCGGGCTGGGGTTGGACGAAGTCGGCCAACAGAAACGGCTCGATCGAATATCGGTATCCTTCCGTACCCTGTTCGATTTTGAGCGGACTGGGCGAGTTCAAAGCTGTCATGAATTCAAGGCCTTCCTGACGGTTGGCTAAAACCTTTGGCAAATCAATAAATTATACTGGATGGATCGATGTCCGTTCAACTCTTTCCTGTGCAGAGGGATGGGCTCCTGTTGATTGGTAAAGGAATGAGCACCTTCAGTCATTCCGCTTACAACAAGTTACCCGGAGGTTTGACGTTCAAATCGTTTTTGGAGATTGAGGAGACCATTAGCTAATTTTAAAAATAGGAAATAGATCTCTCCCACTTTTCTTAGAACGGCCAAAAGCGAAATTTCCGTTTCCCTAGTAAAACTGCCAGTGGTTCTTTTTGGTAGACGATCGGATAATCGCGCAGGGTTACGAGGTACCCATCTGCCGATGCTACGGGTGAATCGAGGATGGTGCCAGTGTACATATCGACCACTTCCCCAACCTTTTCCCCTTTTTTAAGAGATGCTCCAGGTTTGGCCATCGGCATGAAAAGTCCTGCGGCTCCAGCATGGACCAGCTGTTCGCATCCTGAATCGAAAAATTCCACCGTGCGTTTTCGTGGTTTCTTTTGGTTGCAGGTTAGAACCCCGGCCCACAGGAGGGCATTGACGAGTCCAGAAAATAAAGTTTTGCAAAGGGGTCGGTTTAGTTGACGCGGTTTTCCTGCCGAGACGATCACCGCCTTAATACCCTGATCAACCCACCGGTAATAGAGCTTGAGACGGAAAGCGGGCGACTCTTCTGGCTTGCGAGCGATTTTCGGACCTAAGCTCCGCGCAAGGTCTTTGGTAATGCTGTCTGGATTCAGACAGACTAGGTGGGGTGCGTCTTCGTAATGATCGGCAGCGGTGTGAAGCACAATACCGTATTGTGAATCGACTGTGTGTTTGAACACAGCGTCTGCAATCTGTTCTGCCAGTTCACCCTGCGCATTGCCGGGGAAGGTGAGGTCCATGTCCAGGTCGTCAAACGACCACAGGCGCGTTCCTTCCTGCAGGGCAAGCAGGTTTGCGGCAGGGATGACTTGGACTCGACCCTTCAGTCGATAACCTGACTCAATTCCCTTCGCGACAGCATCGAGAAACTGGATGAGTTGCGAGCAAAGATAGATGCTGTTCAACTGGTCGCCATAGAGCCCGGCAACGATGGAAAAGGTTTCTTTCGGGCGCACGCCTTCCCATGAAAATTTTACGAGGTTGGCCGTGGGACTGAGAGGCGCGGGAATAGAGAAAATGGTTTCTTTCACGACAGGTCCGTTTCTTTAATGGCGATTCGGGCCAGCGGCGAGCCCGGATAGACCAGAGGATGCTCTCGTAGGGTGAAGAGGAATCCGGTCTCTGGGGCAGTCACTTTTTGCAGGAGACCACCGTCTGCAGGGTCGATTACTTCTCCAAGAGTGTCTCCCTTACGAACATGTTGTCTCAATTTGGTGTGTCCGACGAACAATCCGGCGTGTGCGGACTGGAGTAGGGCAACTTGGGAAGGTTGTACCATGAGCGGATGCTCCACCGGCGGAGGCGGCTCAGCGGGAACCAGAATACCGGTTTGATAAAGGAGGTTAAGCATTCCATTGAATAGGCGATTTGCAAAATCGTGGTTAAGGCGCAGGCAGATTCCACCCTCGACAATCAGGGTTCGAACTTTTGCCCGGTTCAGGTTATAGCCTAGAGTCGATTCGAAAATAGGTGACGGAGGATGTACCCAGACAAGATCGGCGTTGCAATGAACGGCCAAGGGAATCAGCTTTTTATGAAACCCGTCAATGATGCGAATTTGCGGAACCTCGTTGAGGTGAAGGTTGCTAGCGTGAAAATCGACGACGATGTCGGCAGACGACTTAAGATCGTCAAGCAGCGCTCCCGCTATCTGGGCGGGAAGAGATTTACCGTTTTCGCCACCGAGCAAGCGGTTCATATCGACCGAAAAAAAAGGCCACAGGCGGTTGCCTGTGGCGATGGCCTGCGGATTGATGGCAGGGTAGATGTGCACCTCGCCCTTGAACGCTTCCGGCTGGGATGTCTGCAGTCCTCGCAAATGTCGGGTGAGAAGGTGGCACAGGTAAATGCCTTCCAGTTCATTCCCATGGAGTCCGGCGACGAATGCAACACGCTTCAACGGCCACCGGCGCATTGAGGGAAAAGAGTGTTTTATGATTTTTACCGTCTGACCCGACGGTGTTTGATAGGAAACGATGGTTTGGCGTTCCAAAGGGAATCCCTTGTTGTTTCTTATAAGTTTTTTTTCTTCTTAATCTCAATTTTCATAGTGTCGATCTTGCGCTTGAGGGTGTTGCGGTTGATGCCCATTATTTCGGCGACAACAACCTGCTTTCCATGATGTTTATCAAGCATAATTTCGAATAGTTGTTTTTCAACAGACTGGATGAGTTTGGCGTGGAGACTTCCGTCCTGCACTTCCTGGTTCTGTGCGATGTATTTGTGAATCAGCTTGTTCAGTTGGTTTTCGAGTCGTTCATCGGTTTCTTCAAGTGGGGGATCTGAGTCGAGGTGCTCGGGGAGGTGCTCCGGAAGGATGGGTCCGGTCGCCGATAGAACCAGAGCTCGTTTGATGACATTTTCGAGTTCGCGGATATTGCCCCGCCA
>CAZVZT010000059.1:0-7514 GCA_964631515.1 uncultured Nitrospinaceae bacterium | reverse complement strand
AAACCGGGAGCACTCGGTGAAAGCATCCAAAGGTAGTCGACTTATGAAACCAAACGCATTCATTATCGGATTAGCCCTTGTCATCGCGCTGGCGTCAATGTCGATGTTCACGGTCCACATAACCCAGAGCGCGGTTCTGCTCGAGTTACAAAAACCCAAGGAGATCATCACTGAGCCGGGACTCTATTTCAAAATACCTTTCATACAAAAGGTCAGGTATTTTTCCAAACAGCTCCTAGACAACGACTCGCCTCCGGCGGAGGTCATCACGCGCGACAAGAAGAACCTGCTGATTGACAACTTCTCGCTGTGGCGCATCACGAACCCGCTTAAGTTTCTTGAAACAGTGCGCAGTATAAACGGGGCGCGGGCACGGCTTGACGATATAGTCTATTCGGAGCTACGGGTTGAGATTGGAACACACGATCTACACGCTGCCGTCACAGAATCCCGCGAAGAGATTATGGCCAAGGTGACCAAGGAATCCAGTGTGAAAGCTACCGAATATGGGATCGAACTGGTAGATGTACGGGTCAAACGGATCGACCTGCCACCGGAAATCGCCAATTCCATCTTCAACCGTATGCGCACGGAGCGCGAACGTATCGCCAAGGAATACCGCTCGGAAGGTAATGAGGAGTCCACCAAGATTCGCGCCCAAACGGATAAGGAAAAAACGATCCTGATTGCCGAAGCCTACAAAGAAGAGCAGACCGTTCGCGGTGAAGGAGATGCAAAAGCCATCAAGGTCTACGCAGACGCACTCCAAAAAGATCCCAAATTTTATTCCTTCATTCGTTCGATGGAGGCTTACAAAAATTCCTTAAAAACTGACACCACCATCCTTCTGTCTGAAGATTCTGATTTTCTAAAGTTCCTGAACAAACAACAATAGACGCAAGCGAGCATCCCATGCGCTCGCACGATTGTGAAAAGCCAGGTAATCGAATCGGACCCTCCCTTTTAGAGAGCCCCCATCTCGCATGAGAATCCTGATTATTGGAGCTGGTATCGTTGGCAACAACCTAGCCCAGGAACTCTCCGGGGAAGGCCACGACATTTCGATCATCGACGATGACGCTGAGAAGATCCGCCGCATCTCGGACACGCTGGATGTGATGTCGGTTCACGGCAACGCCTGTTTTCCCAGCGTGCTGGTGAAAGCGGGAATTCGGAATACGGAAATGGTGATCGCCGTCACCAACAAGGACGAGATCAACCTCATGGTCTGTTTCCTGGCCGCGAAGTTCAAGGTTTCCAAGCGGCTCGCCCGACTTCGCAGAATGGAATTCACAGGAGCCGGTCAAATCTTTTCACCGGAAGACTTATTCGTCAGCCACGCAATCAACCCCGGCGAAATCATCGTCGACAGCATCATCAAGCTGTTGCAAACACCGGGAGCCGTCAATGCAGCGGAGTTCGCTCAAGGGGAAGTCCTGCTGCGTGAATTTGATCTACCGGAAAACGCTCCACTAGCGGGAAAGAGTATCAAGGAACTCGCCAGCATCTCCGACCTGGACCTGATTGTGATCGTCGCCATCGTCCGCAATGGCAAGCTCATCATCCCAAAACCCGAAGATATTTTGCAACCTGGTGACCGGATTTACACACTGGTGAACAAGGCCTTTCTGCCGTTTCTTTTACCCATGCTGAATAAGACGGTGGACGAGGTCAAAAAAATCGTCATCTTCGGTGCCAACCGCCTCTCGATCAACCTTGCAAAGGCCCTGGAGGAGATCATCAAGGATGTGTGTATCATCGAACCATCGCGCGAAGCCGCAACTGAAGCGGCTGAAATGCTTTCCAAAACCCTGGTGCACCACGGAACTGGAACCGATCTAAACCTATTCAATGACATCAATATGAAAGATGCTGATTTCTTCATGGCACTTTCTGACGATGACGAAAACAATATCCTTGCCGCTCTGCTGGCAAAAAAATACGGTTCCAAACGCGCCCTAGTCATCACAAATGATCCGGAATACCTTCCCATCTTGGATTCAATCGGTATGGATATCGCAATCAATCCGCGCCTAATTACTGTCGGCGCAACACTCAAATACCTGCGCAAGGGAGGAGCAATTTCCGTATTCAAACTTATTGAAGACGCAGAGGTGATGGAATTGATGGTGGACGCTCGCTCTTCCATAGCAGGAAAAAAAATCTCCAATTTGAATTTCCCCAGAGACGCGATGATTGGAGCCATCCTGCGTCACGGTGAAATGACATTGCCCGACAAGGAACTTACCATCGAAGAAGGCGATTCCGTTATCGTGGTCGCCTTGTCCTCAGCGATCGAAAAGATCGAAAAACTTTTCGGAAGCAAAAGATACTTTTTCCGCTCCTAATGAATATCCTCGCAATTTTCAACGTCGTGGGGGTTCTCCTCCTCCTCCTTTCTGGGCTTTTGCTCCTGCCCATCGGGATTTCCCTGTATTACCAGTTCCCCGCACTGCCCGGCTACATGACCGAAACCCAAGCGTTCACACTGACCCTGTTGGTATCGTTTCTAACCGGGTTGACTCTGTGGAAAATTCTTCCCTCGGGCGTGGAAAAACTGAGGGATCGCGAAGGGTTCGCCATTGTTACCCTATCGTGGGTGTTTATCGCGCTGTTCGGCGCCATGCCCTACTATCTGTCTGGTGCCTGTCCCGAATTCATCGATGCCTTTTTCGAAAGCATGAGCGGGTTCACCACCACGGGGGCGACGATCCTTACTAATATCGACTCAATGCCCCTTGGAATTCTGTTCTGGCGAAACCTCACCCAGTGGTTGGGCGGGATGGGAATCATACTGCTTTCGATGGCGATTTTCCCTGCCCTGGGAATCGGAAGTTTTCACCTATTCAAGGCGGAAGTGCCCGGCGGGGTCACCGTGGAACGCATGCAACCACGGCTTGCAGAAACCGCAAAAATATTGTGGAAAACCTACGTCGCCCTAACCGCCCTTGAAATAATCCTACTCAGCCTAGGGGGCGTGGGCTTTTTCGATGCCGTGTGCCACAGCCTCTCCACCGTCGCCACGGGAGGGTTTTCGACGCATAACACCAGCATCGGCTACTTCGACAGCGTTTATGTGGAATCGGTTTCTATCCTTTTCATGTTCCTGGGCGGGATCAGTTTCGCGCTCCATTATCAGCTGGTCACCGGAAATTTTGTAAACGTATTTAAAAATCCTGAGCTGCGTTTCTACTACACAATGATTATCATTGGAATCGTTCTGGCGACATGGGGGCTTTCCTCCTCCCGGCCCGATGTGGCTTTGAGTGCTTCGTTCCGCGATGCAGCATTCAATGTAATGTCGATCAATACCACGTCTGGGTTCGTAACCGACGATTTCAACACATGGCCGAATTTCCTGAGAATTTTTATGATCGTGATCATGATGGTCGGCGGCTGCTCGGGTTCGACCAGCGGATCACTAAAGGCCATCCGTTTCATTATCCTGTTCAAAATTATAGGCCGTGAACTGAAGAAGCTGGTTTATCCGCGCGCAATTTTCCATGTGAAAGTGGCAAAGAAATCTGTTGACCCCGACGACCTGACGAATGTCGTCGCTCTCACTTGCCTTTTCATGGGGTTCGCTACCTTGAGTTGTGTTCTTCTATCCCTAATGGGAGTCGACCTGATCACCTCAATCTCGGCTTCGGTGGCCTGTCTTTTCAATATTGGACCGGGACTAGGAGAGGTTGGAGCCACCGGCTCCTATGCTGATATCCCCATACTGGGAAAGGGCATTCTAATCGCCTTTATGTTGATGGGACGGTTGGAGATATATGGGATCATGCTTCTTTTCCTGCCCATGGCGTGGCGCAAATAAGATTTGATTTTACACGCACATTAATTTAGTATTCCGGGTTCTCTGTGGCGGGGCACACAAATCATACCTGTGACTGAATACGCGCATTTGGCTCGGCCCTGCGACTGAAAATCAAACACAATAACCTATTAAAACTACCTTCCCCGTTGGGGACAGTTGTAAACGTTTCTACAAAATGGCGACACAAAAACATCCCTTAAAAATCACCGAACTTATATTAAGAGACGCCCATCAATCCCTTCTGGCCACCCGGATGCGCACAGAGGACATGTTGCCGATCGGGGAAAAGCTGGATCAGGTTGGATTTTTCTCTCTCGAGACTTGGGGCGGGGCAACGTTCGATTCCTGCCTTCGCTTCCTGAACGAAGATCCTTGGGAACGTGCCCGCAAACTTAAAAAGGTCATCCCTAACACGCCATTCCAAATGTTGCTGCGGGGACAAAACTGTGTCGGCTACCGGCATTACGCCGATGACATCGTTGAGCGCTTTGTTAAAAAATCGGTCGATGTGGGAATCGATATATTTCGTATATTCGATGCGCTCAATGACCTGCGGAATGTCGAGACTGCAATCAAAACCGTGAAGCAATGCGGAAAAATCGTTGAAGGTTGCATCAGCTACACGGTGAGTCCCGTTCACGACATCAACCTCTATATCAAGATGGCTAAGCAGTTGGTTGATATGGGATCGGATATCATCTGTATCAAGGATATGGCTGGACTGCTCACACCCGACACTACCGGCACCCTGATCCGGGAAATCAAAAAGAACGTTGACCTACCGATTCATCTGCACACTCATGCCACGACCGGTCTCGTGGGCATGAACCTGCAATGCGCCATCGAGTCTGGCGTAGATATTGTCGATACCGCCATCTCCAGCCTTTCAATGGGAGCGGGCCACTATCCGACCGAATGTGTCGTCGCGGCTCAAAAGGGTACGCTAAAGGATACCGGGCTCGACTTGGGTTTGCTGGAAGAGATCGCCGAGTATTTCCGCGAGGTGCGTAAAAGTTACAGTGCGTTTGAAAGCGACTTCAAAGGAGTCGACATCAATATACTCAAGTCACAAATCCCGGGAGGAATGATTTCCAACATGGAAAACCAGCTTCGGGATCAAAACGCTCTGGATAACCTGGGCGAAGTCCTCGAAGAGGTCCCCCGTGTCCGAAAAGACATGGGATACCCGCCGCTAGTAACACCCACCAGCCAGATCGTTGGTTCGCAGGCGACATTGAATGTTCTAACCGGCGAACGCTACAAAATCATCTCCAAGGAAACCCGCGAATGCGTCCTCGGAAAGTACGGCAAACTCCCGGGACCGCTCGACCCTGACCTGTTGGCCAAAGCCCAGGAAAACGACACCGCAATCGACTGCCGGCCGGCTGACCTTCTGGAGCCGGAGTGGGACAAGGTCGTCAAAGAATGTAAGGGCAAATGCAAGTCGGAAGAAGATATGTTGTCATACGCGCTGTTTCCCAAGGTCGCGTTGGAGTTCTTCGCAAACCGCGCCAAGGGAATCACCTCTACTAGACCGGCCGCGGCCCCCCAGGCAACATCAGCGGCTCCAACGGCTCCAGCAACCCAGGCTACGGGCGACGGGACCTATACAGTTACTGTTAATGGACAGCCCTTTTCCGTGCAAGTGAGTGTAGGCGGTGCAGCACAACCTACCGCCGCACCGGCAACCACCGCACAGCCCCAGACGGCCCCCCCGGTATCCACCGGAGGGGGAACCAGCGTAGCCTCGCCTCTTCCGGGATCCGTGTTTTCTATCAAAGTCGCGGTAGGAGATCAGGTCAACGAAGGGGACGTTGTTATCATCTTGGAATCCATGAAAATGGAAACCGAGGTGCGTGCCTCCACGAGTGGCTCCATAAAATCCATTCAGGCTCAAGAAGGGCAAAACGTGAAAACCGGTGATACCCTGCTGGTCATCGGTTAGGTCTTTTTAACCCCATCGATTCATGGAACTCAGTTTCGGCGACGCCTTAGCCAAAATACTCGGGACCACCGGATTCACCGGCCTGACATCCGGTCATGGAGTAATGCTTGTAGTGTCCTGCGTTCTGCTTTACCTCGCTATCGGAAAAAAATTCGAACCACTCCTATTGTTGCCGATTGGGTTCGGCTGCCTATTGGCCAATCTTCCATTCAGCATGATGGCAAGTACCAACGAAGGCGGCCTGTTATATTTTTTCTATCAGGGCGTTAAATATGAGGTACTGCCTCCGCTGATTTTTTTGGGGGTGGGCGCACTTACCGATTTTGGCCCGTTGCTGGCCAACCCGAAGACGCTTGCGCTGGGCGCAGCCGCTCAAATCGGAGTTTATACAACGCTGATCGGTGCTGTATTTCTTGGATTTGACCTAAAGGAGGCCAGTGCCATCGGCATCATAGGAGGTGCTGACGGACCTACATCGATTTTCATTGCGAGCAAGCTCGCGCCCCACCTTCTGGCTCCTATTGCAGTGGCGGCCTACTCCTACATGTCGCTGGTTCCACTCATTCAGCCGCCAATCATGCGCTGGCTCACTACGCCTGAAGAAAGAAAAATAAAAATGGAGCAGTTGAAACCAATTTCACAGACAGTGAAAATTCTGTTCCCCATCGTGGCGACGATTGTCTGCTGTCTGATGCTCCCCGGGGTTACTCCACTGCTGGGGATGCTGATGCTTGGCAACCTGTTTCGAGAAAGCGGGGTAACGGCAAGGCTTCATGAAACTTCCGAAACACATTTGATTAATATCGTTACCATTCTGCTCGCGCTGGCGGTAGGATCTTCCATGACCGCCGACTCTTTCCTGCGACTGGAAACACTCAAGATCATTATTCTCGGCCTGATCGCCTTTGCGATGGCGACGGCAGGCGGAGTAATTTTTGGAAAAATAATGTGTAAAGTCTCCGGCGGCAAGATCAATCCGCTGATCGGATCGGCGGGCGTATCGGCGGTGCCGATGGCGGCTCGGGTATCGCAGAAAGTAGGGTCCGAGGAAGACCCCTCCAACTTTTTACTCATGCACGCGATGGGCCCCAACGTAGCGGGGGTAATTGGAAGTGCCGTGGCAGCCGGCATCTTTATTTCCCTGTTCGGCGACGTGAGCGGGGCAAGCCCCCATGCCCAGAGTGCTTTTGAGGCAGTCGCGCATATTGTATCTTTACCCTGATCGAAAACTATGGACACGATAGCCCTTACCACACCCCTGACCATATCCGTCATCGCCATGTCGGTTATTTTTGTGGTGCTGATTATCCTCATCTACACCATAAAATTAATGGTGTACCTGGCACCCTATGAAGAACCTCCGACACCTACTGGAACACGCACAAATCCGACAGCAGCTCCGGTGGTGGGATCCCAAGTTCCCCCAGAGATCGTCACAGCCATCACCGCTGCATTGGGGACCCATCTTGGCAAGTCTCCCGGCAAACTCCAGGTCACCCAAATCAACCCCGGGCAGTAAAAACTAATTCTTTTTGTTGGATTAAAGAAGGTGAAGAAGGGGGCAGGCGTATCAGTTGGCCGTTTCTTTTTCCATCACTGCCTCCGGCAACGCGAGAATTTCTTCAGGCGCTTGCAGAATTCCCTGGAAAATCCCCATAACCTTTTTTCCCAGTGTTTCGAAGGGAACGAGAGAAATTACCGGGTCGGCAAACGGACCTTTGACAGAATGATAGGTTATGACCAAACTGG